>JAVCCK010000004.1 GCA_030765525.1 Candidatus Lernaella stagnicola | reverse complement strand
TGTCTTTGTACATCCTTTCCCCCGTCGTTTCGTAACCGAAACAACGGGAAATAACTCAGGATGCCACGACTTTCCACCGCCTCCACCAAACCCGGCGAGTGCTTCACTTTTCAACCGGCGATCACATTCAGGAAAGATCAAGGAAGGTGGACCGAGCCTCAGCCACTTAGTTACGGACAAAATGTATCGATTTCATTGTGAAGAGGTTCTGGAGGAAGTCACCGGAACGGGAAAAGAGACAAGAACTCTTTATTTGGTTGATTTCAACCTGATTTAGGTGGAGAAAAACGATATTCGAGATATTTGAGGAGATTTGAATGAACGTCCTTACGACTTTCGACAGCACCAAGGAGTCTCTCCAGGATATCGTCAAGTCGATCCGGGAAGGCAAAACTCAGCTGCCTGATTTTCAGCGTGGCTGGGTTTGGGACGACGAGCATATCCGCAGCTTGCTGGCCAGTGTCTCCCTAGCGTACCCAATCGGTGCGGTGATGATGCTGTATTTTCCGGGGACAGTATATAGAAAATGACGGAAGATCTACCGTTTGATAGGGTTCGCTCACGGCACGCATTGCTCGAATCGTGGCGGTCGAACATCCACATCATGTGATTCAGCGGGGGAACCGTCGTCAACGGACGTTTTTTTGTGAAGCGGATTATTTCGCCTATCGTGAATTGATGGCCGAATGGTTCGGAAAACACGGGGTGGAGATCTGGGCCGATTGTCTGATGACCAACCACGTTCACTTGATTGCAGTGCCAAAACAGGAAGATAGCCTCCGGCTGGGCATTGGCGAAGCCCACCGCCGGAATACGCGGCGAGTCAATTTCGGGGAAGCATCGCGCGGGCATTTATGGCAGGAGCGGTTCCATTCATATCCCATGGATGAATATCATTTACTCGCCGCCGCCCGGTACGTGGAACAAAACCCGGTCCGTGCCGGAATCGTTTCCGCACCGAGTAAATATCCGTGGAGCAGCGCGGCACAGCTCACCTGGCCGGTCAGGATGGCTGCCTGGTGAAGGTTCAGCCCTTTCTGGATATGAGTCCGGATCGGAAGAGCTACACTCAAGAAGAGATTTCCGATGAAACGTCTCGGAAACTTCGTAAACACGAGCAGACGGGCAGACCCCTGGGGAGCCAGGCATTTGTATAGTAATCTGGAAAAAGCCTTGGCCAGGATTCTTAGACCATCGGCATATCTGCCGTTTGCTCTCGCCTTCAACCAGGACTCGTCGCCGAATGTCGCGCCACATCTCCATGTCTTTGTACATCCTTTCTTCCATCGTTTCGTAACCGAAACAACGGGAAATGACTCGGGATATCGCGACTTTCCAACTCTTTGACCGAATGCGGCGAGTGCTACACTTTTCAACTGGCGTTTACAATAGGTCATGATACGATTCGTCTGATTTTGTGTCGTCACAGGAGGCTTAGATGGTCAGCCGTTACCTTTTACTTTTTCTGGTTTTTGTTTTGATGTTTGTCGCGGGGTGCGCGGAATCGGACGAAGATGACACGACTTGCGAATCCTGCGACGAAGACGGCGATGACGAGGATACACTGGATGACGACGACAGCGCCGGTGGATGCGTCGACGGAGAAACGCAGTGCGGACCAAACGACGAGCCCCAACTCTGCATGAGGGGGCTATGGACTCCCCTGGGACCCTGCGGCTACATGCAGTACTGCAATTTCGGCGACTGCATCGATACTCATCTGGACATGCCGCGAGATGAGTCGCCCCACCAGGACCTGTCGGAGTGGTGGTACTGGACCGGGCACATGACCGACGACCAGGACAACCTCTATGGCTTTGAACTAACCTTTTTCTATGCCGGTTCCATTGTCTTGATCCCCGCCTGGATGATTCACGTAGCGATCATCGACGAAAGCGCCGCCCACCATACACACAATGTCCTTTTTGATTTCCTCTGGCCCGAAAGATATCCAGCTCCCTTTCGCCTGGAAAGTGGGTCAGCTTCAGCCGAACGGGTCGCACCACTCACCTATGCCCTTAACGGTGCAGCAGGCGATTACGCTTTCTCTTTGACCCTTGCTGACATCAAGGGCGTGGTGCATCACGGTGGTAACGGCACCATCCGCATGACCACCAACACTACTGATTCCTTTTATTACTCCCGCCCCCTTATGGACCTCTCTGGCACGCTGACAAAGAACGGAACACCCCTTGCTGTCACCGGCGAAGGCTGGATGGACCACCAGTGGGGTAACTGGATGCCCTTGGGAATGGTCGGATGGGACTGGTTTTCCCTGCGTCTGGACGACGGAACGGAAGTCATGTTCTTCATCTTTCGTGGCGATCGGCAGGATCAGTCCGTCATCGACAACGCCCTGGGCACCTACGTGGATGAAAACGGTGACCAGGTCATCCTTTCCCAGGACGAGGTGAAGGTCACGCCCCTTGGCTGGTGGGAAAGCGAGAAAACCGGCGGCATTTATCCGCAGAACTGGCGCATGGAGATACCAGGGCTTGAGATGGACGTAACCCTGAAGACGAGTATTCCCGATCAGGAGATGCCAAATCCGATCTGGAATTACTGGGAAGGGCTTGTTCACATCGAGGGAACCAAACAGGAACACCCGGTCGGCGGTCTCGGCTTTGTTGAACTTTCGGGTTATTCCGGGCGAACCTTGATCTGGTGGTAGTCTGTTGGTTCTGTACTCAACCGGAACCTGGACGTGCTAAATACCGTTATGTTTGCTTTGGGAATCGGGTCTCGAATGACTTGATTTCGTTCGGCATGAAGACAACAATAAACCATCGCAACCGACGTCTTGTCGCACCAAAACGAGTGGAAATTGTCGCCACGTAGTAACGCGAGGCAAGTGGCTCTTGTTCAGCGGTCGTGCTGACAAATATTTAAAGTAGGAAAACATATGGTGGTCCAATGGATAGTCGGTTTGGCTTGTTCCGCCATCTGGGGAAGGATTCTGGCGTATTTTTTCACGCCAATATACCGCAAGAGGTTTTCGGTTCATGCTTTGGTGGTCGGTTTGGGCTACGAATGGCACGTGTTGGCCTCCTCGACGACTTATCTTTGCGTTTCTCTCGGGCATTTGGCGTTGTTTTCCCTGGTAGAATCTTTTAGTCACTTGAATGTTTTCAACGCGTCAGGATTTTATTTGTGCTCAGTGTTGACCACCGGTGTATTTTTTTCCATTCATTTTGTCCCTTCAATCATTCGTTGGGAGGAAATAATATCGAATCTATTGAATGATTCTGATATGATGAAAAAGATAGTTTCGGAAGCGAAGGAAAGCTCTGATCACAACAAGACAAAGCGATGAATATGGAATATGGGAATTAGGGGAGGGAATTAGGGTTATTTTGTAAATTAAGGGACACCTATAACCGCGTGAGTCAAAGGCTTTGTCGAAAGACTCTTCTATGTAGGGAATTCCGGGGACAGTATATAGAAAATGACACCGTATAGCTCTTTCGACATGCTTCACTTATCACACGTATTGTGCGAATTGTTGCCGTGGGGTTTACCCACCATGTGGCGCAGCGGGGTGAGCGTCGTCAACCGACGTTTTTTGTGAAGGGGATTATTTCGCCTATCGTGAATTGATGGCCGAGTGGTGCGGAAAACACGGGGTGGAAATCTGGGCCGATTGTTTGATGAGCAACCACGCGCAACTGGGTGCCGCTCCAAAGTAGAGAGAAGATTGCCTCCGCCCGCCACTGGGGAAGCCCAGGCGCGGTCATTTGTAGCGAGAGCGGTTTCTGCTAAGTCGTTCGATCCGGTGCGACAGCGGGCAAGGCATCCGGTCTCCTTTTACACTGAGTTCCGAGGCAGAAGTGCGGTCGAAGGCGGCCAACATCCATTTAGTTCGAAAGTTGAGAAGGTTCGAAAACTCGTGCTCGCGGGACGGTGGCAGCCGATTTTTTTCCGTGGCGTGCAAAGCAGCGAATAACAAGTTTAAGTTGAATCGAGGACATGCTACTCTAAAATAACATTTTGCGGTCACGAGCCCTCGGAAGGGCGAATGCCGCCTTTTTAAGGAGAGCCTCATGAAGATCTCCAACCGTTATTTTGTGTTTATTTTAGTACTGATGGTTGCCGTGGCAGCGTTTCTCGTCAGCTCGTGCGTCCCAGACGACGATGACGATGACGATGACAACGACGACGACAACGACGACAACGACGATGACGACGATGACGACGACGACGACAACGACAACGACGATGACAACAACGACAATGACGACGACACAACCGGAGGCGACCCTTATCGCGGGCAGATGCGGCCTTGCGATGTGGACGGCGTGCCGGGCCGCGAAATCGTAGTGATGGACGTCGGCAACGATTCCTTCGGCTCCATACAGAGCAAGTTCGCGCGCTTGCGGCGGGTCGATGGTACGGAAATCGGCGCCTTGGAAATCGCGACCCGCACCGAGAGTTACGGCCTCGGGGTCGAGGCGCAGATGGTTGATCTCAACGGCGACGAAGACTGCGAAATCGTTCTGACCGCCGAAACGCAACGCTGGGACACCGGCCAATTCGAAACGCGCTTGCTGGTGCTCGACAGTGGCGAACTCACGGTCGTCTTCGATACCGATTGGCGATACGGCCGTCACTTTTCGGCGATCACCGACCTGGATGTGAACGGTGGCGGCGCGGATCTGGTGGTCAAAATGGTCGATGACTTCGGGGGTTGCTCAAGCCTGGGAGTATTCGACGGAACAACCGGTTTCACTATGCTTTGGCAGGTCGAGGTCGAACCGAAGTCTGATTTGAATCTGCACGGCAAGCGGGGGGAGTCCGGCATCGCCTATCAAACGTGCGCAAACCCGCAGGGACCGAGCTTTCTGCTGGAACGGGCACCACGATTCACCGGGACGCCCACGACCTGGGACGCGGCGTGGATCGATCCCGAGGGCGGGGTGCGGGCCAACCTCGAACCGATTGAGATGACCGGCTCGCGAGAAATGAGTTCGGGGATCATGCCGCTGCCCGACGAGGGCGGCTGCGGCTTTTTCGTCACGTATTTCGATGAGGAAGCCAACCACGGTCGCTTTCGTGTGTACGGACCGGATGGTTCGATCGCCCACGAAGGCCTGGCGCCCGCCGGCGTGCAGTGGATAGGTCGGGGCGATGTGGACCTAGATGACGACGGCGCCGCCGACCTTATTTTCTGGGTCGATGAACAGGGCGAATCCCCCGGCGTGTGGGCGGCCTTGGCCGCGGAGGGCTTCGGCGTGCGGGAAATCGCGATATCGCGCGACGCGATTCTAGAGCCGGTCGTGTGGCCGATTTCGCCCTGGCTGTACGGCGGGGCGGAGTTCACTGGAAAGGGCAAAGTGTTCTTAGTAGGCCCCTTTGTCGTGAGAGAAGGCTTCACGCGGCGCTTGGAATGGCGGGCGTACGATCGAACTCTCTCGCCGGTCGATATGGTGTTGAGCATACCGATGTCCTATGCCCAAGGTTTCGACGGATACGGCTTGGCTTTTTGGGACGGCGATAGGCATCCGCGAATCGCGCTATACCTCATGTCCGTGCGGGTTTTCTGGTCCGATGATAAAGGCCTCCCGTACACGACACAATATCGCTGGGGCGTGTTCGGGGAGCAAGGCGCTTCTCCGCTATTCCTATCTGAGGAAACAACCGTGTACCGCTTCGATTTTACCATGCCCTGGGATTTCAACCTCGACGGCCGCACCGAATTAGGCAGAGGTTTGCAGCGCGGTAGTTTGACTCAGGAAATCGATGACATTGATAACGGTATGGTCCCGCTGATCCAGACGGAAAACGAGGAGTACGCGATCATCGGCCAATGGTACTAGGTGACCGGCGGGAAATGAGCGCGGAACAGTGGGTCGCGGCCGAAACGGAGCGATATCGGTGCGCGACCTGCGGCGCCGCGGTATTCCGAGGCTCGAGACGCTGCCCGTCTTGCAAGAAGCCGGCGAGCCCCGATTAAGCGCCCTGCTAAAAGCAACCGCGGGCGGATCCGCTTCAGCCATCAAGCGTTAAAGCAGCGGCATGCCCGGTTCCCGGTGAAAAATTGGGCTGAGTTTTAGTACGGATATCTCTTAGATATGGCCGAGGACGAAGTATTTATTGTAGACGTTCAGGCTGTCTTAATATCGCCAGGGCTTTCTTGGTCGAGGGGCCGGGTGCAATTCGGGCGGCTCTCCCTCGGGGCGCGTTTTCCACCGGCGATGCATCCAGACCCATTCGGTGGGGTGGCGTGCAATGTGTTCGCAGAGCATGCGGTTCATCGTCTGCGTGTAGGCGACGGTATCCGCGGCGGCGTCCTCGGTCTGAGGGCGGGGCACCGGCGGGCTGATCTCCACCATGTGGCCCCCTTCGGGCCGGCGATGCACGGTGAGCATCAAGGCATCCATCCCGGCCATCCGGCACAGGAAGGCGGGGCCGGAGGGCGTCCAGGCGGGCTTGCCGAAAAAGTCTGCGAACACGCCCTTCACTTTGGTGTCCTGATCCATCAACAGGGCGAGCATCTCGTTGCTCGATAGAAGCTCGACGATATCCGCCACTAGTTCCTGTCCGCCGCGGGTTAGAGGGCGGTAATTAAATCTGCGACGATGGTCGTTTAGGAGCTTGTTGATCCGCTCATCATATAGGCTGCGGACGATCTCGCCGCCCTTGTATCCCCGAGCGGCCAACGACGCCGCCATGATTTCCCAGTTCCCCACGTGCCCGGTGAAGAAAATAATCCCTTTTCCATTTTCCAGGGCTTTGTCCAGGTTCTCTTTCCCGCGGATGTCTACGTAGGGATTCGGATCATGCACCGTGGCCAGCAACTCCGGGAAATGGAACATCTCGAAAAAGCTCCGACCGAGGTTGCGAAAAGCTTCTTTGCCGGTGGCGGCGCACTTTTCATCGGTCCAATCGGGGAAGGCCACCTTCAGGTGGTTCATGGCGCAATTTCGCTCGTAGGCCAGTAGACGCCAGGCAATGCTTCCGATTGCCGCGCCTATCTTTAGACCTGCTGAAATCGGGACGATTTTGGCGAACGCGAACATGGCGCGCGCGGTGTGAAAAATGGCGTCGTTCTTGATCTTCTTCAGGAACTTGGATTTCCGCTTTTTGGCGATTACGTCAGAAATAACATCCCCACAAGTCTTTCCGGTGCGCGATTTCAGACAATGAAATCATAGTGTTGCAAGCCTGCACAAAACCCCCGGCTCTGTCAACATGTAAGCTTCCAATCCGCTGAGAGTTGTCCGCCTTCTTACCGGTTCGACCGGTTTGGGCACCCCGTATTCGATTCGGCCGGGAAGCCGGCTACGTCCCGATCTTCATCGTCGGAATCGCAACCGGAGAAGGATAGCGTGACCAGAATCGCGGATTAGAAAAGGATCAACACTACGACCGTCGGCACTTTTTTCAGCATGAAACCACTCGCTTTGGCTCGCGGCCTCAGCATTCATAATAGACGCCCGTATACTATTTGAAAACAAAAAGGGAATAAGGGGTTGACGCGATATTAGAGAATTCGTATCAATATGTTGTTTTTCATCATTATTATTTGTGGAGGTCCTTATGCCCCGCCACGTTATTTCGAAAGAAACTCGAAAAGCCATTAACGATGCTAAACGCCTTGTTGAAAGACTCAAAGCGTCTGATGGAAATGAGGCAGAAACCAGAAGGCGAGTGGAAAGAATATTTGAAACCGTCTTGGGCTATGATGCCTTTGAACATTTGTCACGAGAACATGCTGTACGAGGCGCGGGAGAAACCGAGCACATCGACTTTTCAATAACCGTTCAAAAAGGCGAGGAAGCACAGCCGGCAATACTCGTTGAATTAAAAAGAATTGGAATTAATCTAAGCCGAAAACACCTTAAACAAGTCACTTCATATGCAATCGATATGGGCTGTGAGTGGGCACTATTGACCAACGCCCTGGAATGGCGCGTTTATCATATAGAATTTGGTCAACCACCGGAGACTAAATTGATCGCCGAATGGAATATGTTGGAAGATGATATTGCCAGCATAGCTCGGTATTTTGAAATGATTTCTTTGAAAAACGTAAAAAGGGGAGGACTGGCTAAGCTCTGGGAAAAAATGGATATTCTTACTAATAAAAATTTGCTGAAAGCGTTGTTTTCTGCTGCGTCACTTAAATTGACCTGCAAGATCCTGCGTAAACAAACCGGGGTCGCAGTACTACCGGAAGACATTTTAATCGGCGCGCGAAAACTGCTGAACGAAGCGGCCTTAAGTGATTTCTCGGGGATAAAGATTACGTTGCCGGTCAGGAAAAAAAGAACGAAAAAAGTTGCTCGAAAAAAAGCGGAACCTTACGCTGAGGTAGCTTCAACAGAGACCGAGGCACAGGAAAGCATTCCGGAGCCAAAGCACGAGGAATCTTAGGCCGATCTTCGCCCGAGGCGGCGGGATCAAGCCCTTCGCAAAGAGGCGGCGACTTAATTCGGACTTGGGGGAGGCCTGGGGACGCCGGAGTTGCGCGCCATTCCTTTCGTTTGCGGTGCCCTGTTAGCATGCCAAAGGTCGCGTGAGGAGATCGAAGTTCGCGCAATTCACCAAAAATGCCGATTTTTCGCCCAAGGACTTGCGCTGCTGATACAATCGGGGCGCCCGCGATGTGCGGGCAAGAACAAACATGGAGTACAACTCGTTGACTCGATCCAGCCGATCGGCCATGAAGCATCTGCCGAAGACACTCATCGTATCGCACGAAGACGAAGACATCATCGTGGTGGACAAGCCGGCGGGGCTTCTGACCATGGATACGGACCGGCACACGTCGCGCACGGTCTATTTCTACCTGACCGACTACGTCCGCAAAGGCAACTCGCGGTCCAGGAAACGTATTTTCATCGTTCATCGCCTCGATCGGGATGCTTCGGGACTTCTGGTCTTTGCGAAAACCGAGTTCGCCAAGCGTCAGTTGCAGGATCACTGGCAGGACGCGATTAAAAAGTACCTCGCCGTCGTGCACGGTCGGTTCGAGAAGCAAACCGGCACGATCGAGTCGTATCTTGCTGAAAGTAAAGCGTTTAGAGTCTACTCAACGCCCGAAGCGTCCAAAGGCAGACTGGCCCGGACCGGCTACACCGTTCTCAGGGAAACCGCGCACCTCTCGTTGCTCGAAATCAACCTGATTACCGGTCGAAAACACCAAATCAGGGTACACATGGCCGACAGCGGCCACGCCATCGTCGGCGACAAGAAATACGGAAAGAAGATCAAAGGGCACGCCCGGCTGGCGCTTCATGCCTTTTCGCTCACCTTTCGGCACCCGGCGACCGGGGAAATGATGACCTTCGAAACGAAAACTCCTGATTTCGTTGGGAAACTCGTACGAGCCTAGCGGTTCGGGGCTCAGCCTTTGCACGCCACGGAAAATTGCCCTTATCTTGTTTGACCATTCTCGAATGCCCCCGTATTATCATTCAGCTCAGATCGCACCGTGCTCCAGTTTTCGGAGGGATGGAAAGAATGAAGATAAGCGCTGTCCGGATATTTGGTTTGATTCTTCTGCTTTGTCTGGCAACCGGTATTGCCTGCGGATCCGATGATGACGGCTCGGGCGATTCCGACGACCCGGTCGATGACGACGATAACGATGATAATGACGATGATGACGACGATAATAATGATGATAATGACGACAATAATGATGATACTGACTTTCCCTTTATCGCCCCCGTCGAGCCGCTGAATTGGAGACGGTACGGGTGTCCCGCTGAAAAAAGGCCCGGCATTACCGTCGTCACCGGAAACTACAATATCCACACCGGGCGGGAAGGCACCCCGGCACAGGTGGGCGAGGACCTCGCGGCATGGGGCCCCTTCGATGTCTTCTCGTTGCAGGAGTGTCCACCGGAATATGCCGAGCCTATCGCCGAGGCGCTGGGCATGTACTATTTTTACAGCGACGAGCAGTCGCTCATGTCCGCGACGCCTTTGATCAACCCGGAAAAAATCGATTATCTGGACTCCGGCCGAGGCCGCTTTCTTCACGCCGATGTCGTCATCGAGGGTGTCACGTTCTCTGTCTACGGCGTCCATGTGAGCTGGAATGAAGTCGGCGATTCGCAGAACCGGGAAATCGTGGACGACTACCTCGCCGTCGACCCGGTCGATCGCGTGCTGTTGATGGGGGATTGGAACGAGGAACTCGGCTCAACGCAGGCGAGGATTCTGGACGAAGTCGTGGCGGATGGCTGGGCGTCCTTCGGTGTCTGTCCATCGTGCCGGACCACGTGGCCGGCGATGATGTTTTACGGCGCCGAGGGGCAGCAACTGATCGACAACACCTATTTCAACAAGTCTTCGGGCGGCTGCACGGTGGACGGTGAAATCATTCACATGTCGCCGAACCGGTCGGATCACAAGCCGCAAACGACGACGATATTTTTCCCCGAAACACCCGGTTACACGCCGCCGATTCTGCTGGAGGCGGTGTACGGTTTCGGCGAGAACGCCGTTGGATTGCTTTTCGACAAACCGATCGCCGATGCCCAGGTGGAGCTTCTGCTGAACGGATCCTCTGTTGAATTGACTTCCCAGGGACCCATCAACGAGGGCTCGCTGTATCTTCTCGAGGCCGCCGAAACGCTGCCCGGCGGTAATGAATACACGGCCCGAATCGTCTTCGCGGAGGGCGTTGACGGGGCGCGCACGGACCAAACCTTTGATTTCACCTTCCCCTATTACGAAAACCTCCTGGAAAACCCGGGGGCCGAGAACGGCGAAAGCGGCTGGACGTGGAAAGGCATGCAACCGACCGCCGAAATCAACCACGTTATCCCCTTGGCGGGAACACACTTCTTTTCAGGCTCCGGCCCGGGCCCGCGGGACTACGCCCGGCAGGATGTCCCACTGGATGCCTACGCCGAAATTATCGACGCCGGGTACGGGCAACTCGTCTTTTCGGGGGCAAGCGCCACAGGCTACCGCGTCGAGGAGGGCGGTACGTCGAACATTCTGCTGCCTCACGATGAAGCCGAGGCGGTTGTGGAAATCCTCGACGGGCAGGGCCGATTGCTCAAACACATTTCCGGAGGACGATTCGACACGCTTTACTGGCAGGCGTGGCGGGTTATGGGAGAACTTCCGCCCCTGGCGCGGACGGCGCGCGTCGTTTTGCGGGCTTGCGCGGCGGAGATGCCCCTGACGTTCAACTCAGCTTCCTTTGACGCGCTTTTTCTTTCGGTGATGACGCTTGAAAATCCGCATACGCTGATCGGGGAGAATCTTGTGGCGAACCCGCTATTTGAAAACGGGCGGGAGCATTGGACTATGTCCAAAGGGATCATCTTGGCCAAGGACCACTGGATTCCAATTCGCTCGAATATTGATGTCAATTCCGCGACAGGCGAATATTGGGTTGCCGCGTTGCTGCTGAACACTGGGCCATACACCATCTCGCAGGATATCCCACTTGCCGATTTCGAAGACATGATTCAGCAAGACCTGCTGTCGCTCAACTGGGGCGCGTATCTACGGACCTGGAATCCTAGGTCAGAGATGACTATGAGAGTCACATTTTATGATGATAATACGCAAGTATCCGGTGCCGACGAATTCGGCCCGATCAACGTCCCCGAGTGGTTTAGGTACGAAAAAATCACGGCCGTGCCGCTAAACTCGACCATGGTCAGGTTGGAATGGATTGCCACCGCCGGCGTGCCGATTATCGGCGTGGGCGCGTTTTTTGACGCACCTTTTGCTTATCCCGTATTATCACAATAAACATATCCCTGGAAACGTACGGAATGTCCGGCGTGAAAAACCGTCGACAGCGGGCGAATCTCAGTCAAGGAATCGTGACGGAGATAGCCTGCCATGAGGTGTTTCCGGCCCAATCCGTGACGTACGCGATGACCTCATACGTGCCCGCCGACGCGTATTCGTGTTCCACTTGTGCGCCCTTGGCGCGGCTGAGGTCGCCGAAATGCCATTCGTAGGCAAGCACGCCGTCCGCGTCGGTGGCATCGGCTTCCAGTTCGACAACCGGGCCGTCCTGCGAAATGACAGAGGCCGAAAGCACCGGTGGAACGTTCTGAATCTCGGGCCATTGCTCGAGCAAAGGCGGCTGAATTTCTTCCGTGAAGGGGATTGTCCAGACCTCATCCTCGCCCACGCCTTCGACCACGGCGCCTGCCTGAAGCATGACCTGCCGAGAAAGGTCCAGCGTGGTCGAAATCACGTCTTCGAACGTGTAATCGGTGAACATGAACCGGCGGTCGCTTTCGAGTTCCCGCTTGAACTTATCGGGGATTTGGGAAAGCCCCATCCAGTTGCCCAAGATGCCGCCCACCGAGGACGGATTGCAGTCGCTGTCCTGACCGCACCGCATGGCGATGCGCATCGATTGCTCAAAGTCGCCGTCGCCGTACAGCAAGCCGATTAGGACGTAGGCTCCGTTGACGATCGCGTCGATGTTGTAATTTTCATCCAAGCGGTTTTCGAAGCCGGGGCATCGATCGTCCGCCCCCCACTTGTCCTGAAGCAATTGCCACGTCACTTCCCAGCTTCGGCCTTCGGTGTACCAAGCGATGACATCATCGACCACCATCCGGTATTTGGAGCCCTCTGGAAGGACCCGCCGTCCCGCTGAAATGATATCCACAAGATCCTCAGCGAAAAACGCGGCGGAGTGCATGGCCGCGATAAACACGCCGCCCAGAACGCCGTCGCCAAAATTCATGACGTGCCCGGCGCGCCAGGCGATATCGACGGCCGGATTGACCAGCCCGGGGCATATCGCGCCCACAAAATCCGATTCGATCTGCCAGTCGATGTCGTCGCAATGCTCGTTGTTCGTATAGTGGCCGGAGTCCGGCGCCGGGATGCCGTCGCGGAGATTTCGGCGCGCGGCCAAGTTGGCGTGCATCAAAATAAATTGGGTGTCACGGAAGGCCTCGCCGAATGCAACCCAGCCGGCGGTAACGTCGTAGGTGCTCATCACATCCAGAAAGGGGATCTCGACGTAGATGTCGTCCTGATTAAAGCCGCGGTTGATCCGCGTGGGCTCCCACTCGGGAACCTCGCCATCCGGCATGATCTCGCCGCGGTAGTGGAATTCGGTCGGTGCGCCCCACGTCACTCCGGCCATTTGCCCGACCCACGAACCCTGAATCTTGTCCTCCAGAGTCGCCAGGTCGATTTGCAGCGTCACCGGCGTATCGTCATCGTCGTCGTCGTTATCGTTATCGTCGTTGTCATCGTCATCGTCGGTGTTCTGGGTATCATCGTCCGCCGCGTCGTCATCGTCGGTTTTTTCGTCGTCACCGCAGGCCCACATCGCACAGGTCACGAACGACAACACGACGATCAAGATAAATAGCCTTTTACCGAGAAGGGGCATTTTGATTCTCCCGATGCGAAAGGGTCTTGAAACGAAAGCTGCGCTTAAAGCGATTTCTACCGTTTAGCGCCTCGCTAAAAACATCCACCGCGAGCCATTCTGACGAGAAAGCAACGCCGAGCGTCACAACAAAAGCTATCATTTCGAGCCGGGTCACTCAAGCGATGTCGCCCACTAAAACCAAAAACTGCTTATAAATAAAGGATTATCCGACTCTTCTCATCACTTCATCAAAGCCTGAATCACTTGGTGCAATTTGGAAACGAATTCAGACCGGTTCTTTTTCTCCAAGGGACGGGGGCCCGTCATGATGACCCCCATCATACGCAGGTGTTCATTCAGGTCCCTGGCCGCTAGGGCGCTGCCGATGGAATCCTCGGTAAACTCTCGCCCACGGTTATCAAGAACTCGAGCCCCTTTTTTTATGCAGCGACTCGCCAGGGGAATATCGGCGGTCACAACGATGTCGCCTTCAGTGACGTTCTCGACAATCCAGTCGTCGGCTTCGTCCGGCCCTTTATCCACGACAGTAAGATGAATACGAGTCTTTATTGGTACATTCATAGTCGAATTACAGACAACATAAACAGTGACATTGTATTTTTCGGTGGCTTTGTAAATCTCGTTTTTCACAGGGCATGCATCGGCGTCAATATAAAGCTCAGGGATTCTACCTTGCATGGGATTTACTCATCTAAGGGCGGTCGCCGGGGAGATGCCGTCGCCGGCGATTACCGTTCCGCTTTCCAATCGGTTCTCCTTAAAAAAACGTCAGTGGCAAAATGAAAGTAGTGTTTCTTCCCTTGGGTTACAAGCCGCTGCGGAAGGATATAGTCATGCGCCAAACGCGCGGTTTGCGTGTCGAAACCCGAGGAATTGACAAGCAGTTGCTCAGCGGCCGTATTATCGGGCTGCGGTCAAAACGAATCGGAGTGACGGAATGAGGGAAAACCAAGCCAGTCGAACCGCGGAGTACGCCGCGTCCTTCCGGGCGTTGGAGACCGTCCGGTATCCGGCGAATGTTCGCCTGTTCGAGGACCCCTTCGCGGTGCGTTTCCTCGCGCCGTCGTTGCGGTTTATCGTCCGGTTGGCGGGCCTTCCCCTTCTCGGAGCGCTCGTGCGCGGCTACGTGGATCGTCGCTGGCCGGGCGCGATGACCTCGGGTATCGCCCGCACGCGCTTGATCGACGACTTGCTGCTCGCCGGCGTTCGTGACGACATCCGGCAGGTCATCGTCCTGGGCGCGGGCTTTGACAGCCGGGCATACCGACTCCCCGACCTCCAGGAATGCCGGGTTGTCGAAGTGGACCATCCCGCCACACAGGCAATGAAGCGGGAGCGGATGGGGCCGCTCGGGGAAGCATCGCTTCGTCACGTCGTATTCCTCCCGGCCGACCTAACCAAGCAGGACCTACCCGACGTTTTGAAAAACACCGGCCTCGATCGAAACCAGCGCACGTTCGTCCTGTGGGAGGGCGTGACTCACTACCTGGGGGAGGCTGCCGTCGACGCCACCCTGCGCGCTCTGGCGCAAGCCATGGCTCCGGGAAGCCGCCTGCTATTCACTTATCTACATGGTGGATTGCTCGACGGTACCGTGGAGTTTGACGGCGCGCGGGCTTCGAAAGAGCAGGTGGCCGGCGACGGTGAGCCTTGGATTTGGGGCATGAACCCCGAAAAGATGCCGTCTTTTCTGGCCGAGCGGGGGTATCAACTTCTTGAGGATACCGGAGCGACGGAATACCGCACCCGCTACTGGGGCGAGCGCGGTCGCCGGATGCCGGGCTTCGCTTTCTATCGGGTGGCTTTGGCAGAGCTGCATCTTGGGGAAAAGCGCTAGCTGTTATCCACATTCGGTAAATTTTAGCGATGCAATTTTCAATGGATTGTTTTCGGAATGAACCCTGTCGCCGACGCTCCGTTGTTCCCTTTTGATATCGGGAACGAACACGTTACAGCCAGAAAATCCCATAAAGCATGGAAGCGGTCGCGACTGCCAATAAAAAAGTAACAAAGCTCTTTACATACATTTCTTTAACTACAAGTTCCATTTTGGCCTCCTGGCCGGAAGAGGAGTTTCCCCTTTCAATGAATAATTTAACCACGAATGTTTTAAAAGCTCGCGCAAGGGCCAGGTTCTAATTCCCGCTCGCCGGCGAAGAAAGGAATCCAAACGAAAAGGCCGAGCGGGCAAGCCTCGTCGGCCGCCCAGCCTGTTTCCCTTTGGGGCCGGCCGCTATTTTTCCTGCTTGGTGGCTTTTTTGTCAGCCTTCTTTTGCTTCCTTTCCTTATTGGAAAGCTTGGGCTTGTTGGTCTTGTCCTGTCTCTTCTTCTTGTCCTTGTTCGGCATGAGATCATCTCCAGAAATTCGCGGATTCGTGAGCGCAGTATATACCGGTTATCCGAGTGCCGTATATCGTTATTTTCGGATTTCCTGTCACAGAACAACCATAGTCTTTCCAAGGCAGTATGTAGAAAACGACGCCTAGCCGGGTTTGGGCTTTTTTTTGATAAAATCAGCAGGTTCAGGACAAAAACAGAGCTTTTTCGGGGCATTGCTTCACGCAAGCGCCGCAAGCGAAACAAGCCTTGTCGTCTCGAAATGCCATTTTGCGGGCCTCATCCGGTTCCCCAAAAACTCCCACCGGGCAGATTTCAGCGCAGGTTTTGCATCCGGTACATTTTTCTCGATCCATGCCGATTCCCCCGAGTTCCTTGATGCTGAACAGCGAGCCGAAGCTCTTGAATCCCAGGCGATGCATCAGCAGTTCGGCGTCGGATTTGCGGGCCGATACGATGCCGGCCAAGTCGAATCCGGCGAGGAAAAAGATAACGAAAACTGCGAAAAACCATCCCCAGTGTAAAAATGCGTCGCCTTTCGTAAACCAGTCGACGGTACTCCAGATGGCCGTGGCCGCGGCGGCGGAAAAGAAAGCCTGTCCCCAGCCGGTTTTGCCCGGAATGACGTTGAGAAACGCATACATGAAGCCTACCGCGCCCCAGAAAATTATCGAGTAGCCGAGCAAGGTTTGCCGGGCGAAGATCAGTACAACCGCCACGCCCAACAAGTAGATGGGGAAATTCATCGAAACAAGCATATCGAGTCGATGGGTGAGGTCGAATTCGAACCGCCGCATGCCCTCTGACTTCTTTTCCCCGGCCGCCAGATAGGCGGGGATGTCGCGGGCGTAGACCGGCCCGAAGCGCGCGCGAAAACCGGTTTCCGCGTCGATCTCTTGCACATCGACGCCCGGCGCGGCCAGCGCCGGCAATAGGATTTCCAGGTGGGCGACTTTCTCTGCCAATTCGGCGATTTTGATCGCGTCGATGACTCGCTTTTCCGTAAAAATGCCACCGCCCGCGGCGCACCACACGTTGATGCCGTCCGTGTTCGCCACCAGAAGCCACAGGTTTTGCCCCTCAAGCGCCTTTTTTACTCTTTTGACGGTCAACGAAAAGTTGGCGGTAACGATCACCGGCGAGTTCTCGTCCGGGCGACCGACGGGAAACAAGCCTGTGGGCGACGAATGGGGAAGCCAGCGGAAAAAATAGGCAACGATCCACCCGATAAGCGCCTTCATCGGCCCTTCTCCTTGGTGGCCGTTAGGTAGACGAAGCTGCCGAGAAGGCTTCTTTCCTCTTTATCGACGTGGAACCCGGCGCGCTCCACCCGCTCGGGAAGGTTTTCCACGGCCTTGGTCGTGGTTTGCGTCAAAATGAAGGTAATCAAGAGCATCGGAATTCGTATCAGAGCGTGAAGGATCCTTTTCCAGAGGATTTTCGGCCGGGCCTCGTCGGCCACGGCAAGCCGGGCGCCGGGCTTCAAGGTTCGAAACGCATGCTTCAGGGCATAGGTCTGCTCGTCCGGCGACAATTCGGAGAAAACCAGCGTCGAGACCACCAGGTCGTATTGATCGTCGGGAAGTTTGTCCATACCGGAAAGGCCCATTTCGAGCAGTTCGACCTGCTCGTCCAGATTTTCGGCGGCGATTTTCCTTCGGGCAACGGCCAGCATCGCGGCGGAGAAGTCGAAGCCGAGAACGCCGGCGCCTTTTTGGGCGGCCATGATGGCCATCGTGCCGGTGCCGCAGCCGATTTCCAGAACTTGCGAACCCGGCGACACGTTCTCTTCGATCAGTTTCTTTTTCGCCCTTTCCGATGCGCCCAATGAGATAAGGGCGATGCCGCGATCATACCTTTCGGGCTGCGACTCAAGAATTTTCATATAGATGTAGCTGAACATCGTAAGCCCTTCGCGCGCCCCGCCAAAACAATATCGCGTTGTGGTTTAACCATCAGCAAAATGATGTGACCGACAAACGAAGGTAACGTCAAGATCCTATCTAATACCGGTCCATTCATCCGCGCCGATGTCCCAAGGACCCGCTTGCGGGCGCGTATCTCCTTCGAAAGCGAAAAAGATTTCCGGTTCGCCAAATCAGGATGACGGGTCGGTCCCCACGTTGATGCAGGGGCTGTCGCCGGGCAAATGGTAGTCTAATGTATCGAGCCAGCCGGGATCGACTTGGATGTTGCCTTCGGCGGCTACGCAGCCATCCCACTAGCAGTCGTTGAGCGTATCCAGATCGTGAACGGCCCAACCCGACCAGCCGGTGAAGCCGATTGTATCGCCGAATTCGGCGAAGTCGTTATACAACACAACAAGTTCTTCGCCGTTACTTTGGCCGATGACGTGGCCGTCGTAACCGCCGGCCATCCGAAAGATATTGTTGACAAAAGTGGACGGACCTCGCACGTATACGCCCGCCGCGCCGTCGGTGAAAAGGCCCGCGTGTTGAACCACGAAGCCTTCCATGATGATCTCGGTTTTGCGGCCGCTGGGCTCGATGACCAGCGTCGCCCAGCCCGTGCCGATTAGCGTCGTCGGGTAGGCTGAGAGGTCGCGCGCCCAGGTAACGCCGTCGTAACCGCCAAAGAGCGAAACGCGGGTCGTCAACTCGTCGTGCTGGTACTCTCCGCCCGCCACGAAGACGCTTTTCCCTTCGTTCTCGGCCACTTCGGCTGCTTTCGTGACGGTGCGTAGGGGGGCTTCCATCGTGCCGGGGTTGTCGTCATTACCGGTTGTCGCGACGAAGATTCCAACGTCGTTGGATGGCGGCGGAGCGTAGAAATCGTCGTCGTCGTTGTCATCATTGTCGTCGTCGTCATCATCGTCGTCGTCGTCATCGTAGGGTGAAGAATCGTCGTCGTCATCGTCGTTGCAGGAAACCGACCAGAAAATCAATAGCACGAGAATCAGCAAAATTGCTTTTTTCCATAAGCAGGCTCCTTCAGTGAAGTTGCCGATTCCCAGCGTGTTTTCTCGCCCCGGTTTTGTGGAGCGACCTATCTATACACGTGCTTACGAATGGTTATTTGCCGCGCAGCAGGATTCCCTTACCGAGTTGAACTGTAAGGGAACCTGAAATTACGACTCGTTCTGTGAACTCGGGTGGGGCATCCTCATGAATTGCAGGCACAACGATCCAGTCGTATTACTGTTGGCATTTCAACCATAAATTGTACAAGTATCAAAATACTCGGAGGCTTTGCAGCGAGTCGGCGAAAAAAGGACTAGTTTAATTTGGCTTTTATTGTCGCGAGCAAGGTTTCGGGATCGATCGGTTTCTGAAAAACACCCAATAATCCCAGTTCTTGGAAGTCGACATGTTGCGATAGTGAATCACCGACCGAACTGAGCATATATATTGGTACTTCACCTTGCAATGCCTTGATCTCTTGAACCAAGGTTTTCCCGGCGTCCACTTCTTCCATCATCAAGTCAACAATCACCAAATCGGGCTGTTCCTGCTTGAAGACAGCAAGTCCCTCTTCGGCGCTGGGAGCCTCCGCCATGGCGTAACCGGCGCTTTCCAGAATCGTGCGCAGAACGACCAATACATCGGGATCGTCGTCGATGCAAAGAACTACATGTTTACCGTCTTTCATCCCTACCCTCGTGCAAATTTCAAGAGTTATCGTTCGGCGAAGTCGTGACACCCGGTTCGGTTGGGATCCCACACGAAGCAACACCGCCCATCGCTCACATCAACTTCTCAAAAGAACTATCAAACCCTGTTTTCCATGTCAATCATCCTAACCTATTTATGCCCCATGGGACAACCGGGCGTCTCACAATATCCGGCGAAATACCCGCTGCGAAAAAAATCACAGCGAGGATTGTATAAACGCCGGATTATGCTCGTATACGCATAAATACAAAGAACAATCAGCTCTAACTTGATTTCTTCAGTCGTGAGGAATAGGGTAACGCCGATTTTGTCGAGTACCGGAAGACAAGACGCGGCTTTTCACATTGTACATTCGAAAAGCGCTGACTGTAATTTGACACGGGGAATATTTGGTTATCTTTCATCTCGTTCGGATTGCATCCGGTTCGAGATCGGTTAAGTAACAGGGTTTTCACAACGCGGCTTTTCCCCGACACGTGGCATGTAACAACTAAAAAGAATTAGCACTACGAGTTGTTTGATTTGTGAAACGATGGTTGGGCCCCATAGATTCCAACCGCAGCGACGAAACGGAGGTACCGTGCACATCACGATTGACGGACAACAAATTGAGGCGCAGCCCGGACAGACCGTGCTGGAAGCGGCCCGGGCCGCAGGGATTTACATTCCCGCCTTGTGCTGGCACGCCAAAACCGGCAAAGCCGGTCG
Source organism: Candidatus Lernaella stagnicola (assembly GCA_030765525.1). Lineage (NCBI taxonomy): Bacteria > Candidatus Lernaellota > Candidatus Lernaellaia > Candidatus Lernaellales > Candidatus Lernaellaceae > Candidatus Lernaella > Candidatus Lernaella stagnicola. The sequence continues at coordinate 5,007 of JAVCCK010000004.1, read as the reverse complement.
CTGCCGCGCGTGCGTGGTAGAGGTCGAAGGCAGGCTCAAGGAAAGTTGCGCTTTGCCGGTCAAAGAAGGGTTGGTCGTATCTAACAATTCGGCCAAAGTCCTCGCGACACGCCGCATGGTGGTCGAGTTGCTGCTGGCTGAAGGGCACCACAATTGCATTTCGTGCGAGGCCAACGGCGCGTGCGAACTGCAGGACATGGCTTACAGCCTGGGTATCGAACGGCCGGTGTTTCAGATCGACGCCGCGCCGGCGCCTAAGGATGAAACCTCCGAAGGCATCATCCGCGATGAGAACAAATGCATCCATTGCGGGCGCTGCGTGCAGGCCTGTCAGACCGTCGTGGTAAACCAGGTCCTGGGTTTCGGCTTTCGCGGCAACGAGGCCAAGGTCGTTTGTGACGCGGATGTCCCCATGGGCGATTCAACCTGCGTGCAATGCGGCGAATGCGTCCAGGTTTGCCCGGTCGGCGCGCTGACTCTCAAGCAGATCGCCGGCAAGATGCGCACCTGGGAAACGGAAAAGACCAAGGTCACGTGCCCCTATTGCGGCGTCGGCTGCCAGATCGACTTTCACACCAAGGACGATCGTTACGCTTTCGCGATGGCGCACGAGGGCGACTGGGAACAGCAACCCAACAAGGGCATGCTTTGCGTCAAGGGCCGCTTCGGCTTGGATTTCGTCGATTCCGACCAACGCCTGACCACGCCGCTGATTCGCAAGAACGGCGTGCTGGAAGAGGCGAGTTGGGACGAGGCGCTGCGCTTCGTCGCCGACCGGTTGGGCGCGGTAAAAACCGAGCACGGTCCGGATGCGATCGGCTTTTTCGCTTCGGCGAAAGTGACCAACGAAGAGAACTACCAACTGCAACGATTCGCAAGGGCGGTGATCGGGACCAACAATGTCGATCACTGCGCTCGACTTTGACACAGCTCCACCGTGGCCGGTCTGGCCACAACGCTGGGTTCAGGCGCCATGACCAACAGCATGGCTGAAGTGTTCACCTCCAACGTCGTACTGGCCATCGGTACCAACACGACCTGGAACCATCCGGTTTTCGGAGCCATGCTCAAGCAGGCCGTGAAATTCGGCGGAACCAAGTTGATCGTCTGCGATCCGCGGCGCACCGACCTGGTCGATTTCGCCGATGTCTGGCTGCAGCATAAAAACGGCTCCGACGTCGCGCTGTTGTGCGGCCTGCAGCACATCATCCTGCGCGAGGGATGGGCCGCCGACGATTACATCGCCACGCGCACCGAAGGCCTCGAGGAATACCAAAAGAGCCTCGAATTCTTCACGCCGGAAAAAGTCGCCGAGCTCACCGGCATTTCGCCTGACGATCTGTTTGCGGCCGCCAAGCTCTACGCAACCGGCGGGCGCGGCGCGCTCTACTATTGCATGGGCATCACGCAGCACAGCCACGGCGTGGACAACGTCAAGTCGTGCGTCAACACGCAGCTCATCACCGGCAACCTCGGTTTCGAGGGCGGCGGCGTGAATCCCCTGCGTGGTCAGAACAATGTGCAGGGCGCCTGCGACATGGGCGGCCTGCCCAACGTGTTTACCGGCTACCAGCCCGTAAACAATCCGGACGCGATCAAAAAATTCAGCGAGTACTGGGGTGCCGAACTCAACCCCAACGTAGGCCAAACCCTGACGATGATGATTCCGGCCTGCGGCGATTCGATCCGGGCGCTCTTCATCATGGGCGAGAACCCGATGGTGTCAGACCCGAATCTAAACCACGTGAAGGAATGCCTCGAAAAACTCGATCTGTTGATCGTGCAGGATATCGTGCACACCGAAACCACCGCGATGGCCGACGTCGTGTTGCCTGCGGTTTCGTTCGCCGAAAAGCAAGGCACGACCACCAACACCGAGCGGCGCGTGCAACTGAGCAACGTCGCCCTAACCCCGCGCGGCATCACCAAGACCGACTATGAGATCATCGCCGATCTGGCCGCCTTGTTCGGTCAAGAGTTTGCCCGCACGCCCGAGGCGATCTTCCGGGAAATCACCGACCTGACGCCGTCCTACGCCGGGTTGACCTACGAACGGATCAAGAACGTGGGCATCCAATGGCCCTGCCCGAACGCCGAGCATCCCGGCACGAAATTCCTGCACAAGGATAAGTTCGTGCGCGGCCTCGGCGTGCTCACCCCCATGACCTACAAACCGCCGGCCGAAGAGACCGATGCGGAATGGGATATGGTGCTGAGCACCGGCCGCATCCTGCAGCACTTCCACACCGGCAGCATGTCGCGGCGTTCGGAAATCCTCAACGCCTTGGTGTCGGCGGGCCACGTGGAATTGCATCCGGTCGATGCGGAAAAACACGGCATCAAAGACGGCGAAATGGTGCAAATCACCACGCGGCGTGGCTCCATCACAACGCAAGCCAAGATCGTTGATCGCGTGGCGGTGGGTTCGATTTTCGTTCCCTTCCACTTCGCGGAAGCCGCCGCTAACATGCTGACCAACGACGCCCTGGACCCGGTGGCCAAAATCCCGGAATACAAAGTCGCTGCGGCGCGTATTGCTCGGGTGAGCAACCAGGAGGGGCAATCATGCTAGACCCACAACTTCGCACTCAAATCGAAGAAATCATTGGCCGTTACCCCGACGGCAAGTCGGCGCTGATGCCGGCCTTGTCGCTGGTGCAAAAGAGTTCGGCGGGTTTCATCACCGACGAGGATCTCGCTGAAGTGGCCAAGCTCATCGACGTCTCGGTGGCCGAAGCCTTCGGCGTGCGCACCTACTACACGATGTACAACCGCAAGCCGGTCGGTACGTACCATCTGCAAGTCGACACGAACATCCCGGCCATGCTGATGGGCGCGGGCAAAATCGTCGAGCATTTGCAGGTGGCCTTGTCCATCCAGGTAGGCGAAACGACCGACGACGGCTTGTTCACCCTCAGTGTTGTCGAGGACCTGGCTTCCTGCGGCACCTGTCCGGTGATTCAGGTTAACGACCGCTACTACGAGAACATGACGCCGGAAAAGACCGACCGCTTGCTGCAAAGCCTGCGCGAGGGCGTGATGCCCGAGACGGTCGACGAAGCGAATTTCGGTACCGAATGCAACATTCTGCTGAAACATCGCGGCGTGGCCGATTCGGCAAAGATCGAAACCTACCTGGCCGACGGCGGTTACCAAGCGCTGGCCAAGGCGTTGACGATGAAACCGGCCGAGGTATCCGCCGAAGTCATGAAGTCCACGATTCGCGGACGCGGCGGCGCCGGGTTCCCGATGGGCCTCAAGTGGAGCTTCCTGCCCAAGAACGTCGACAAGCCGGTGTATTTGATCTGCAACGCGGACGAGGGCGAGCCGGGCACGTTCAAAGATCGTCAGATCATGGAGTACGATCCGCATTTGCTGATCGAGGGCATGACGATTGCCGGTTTCGCCATCGGCTCGAAGTTGGGTTTCATTTACATCCGCGGCGAGTTCGAATGGATCGCGGATATCCTCAACGTCGCGCTGGACGAAGCGCGGGCTCAAGGCAAACTGGGAGCCGACATCCTCGGCAGCGGCTTTGATTTCGACATCATCGTGCACTTGGGGGCCGGCGCCTACGTCTGCGGCGAAGAAACCGCGCTGATCGAATCGCTCGAAGGCAAACGCGGCAACCCGCGACTCAAACCGCCGTTCCCCGCCGTCGAAGGCTTGTACGGTTGTCCGACCATCGTCAACAACGTCGAGACACTGGCCAATGTGCCCTTCATCGTGGATCAAGGCGCGGACGCCTACCTCGCCATCGGCGAGAACGCCAACAACTTCGGGCCGAAAATCTACGGCATCTCCGGCCACGTGAACAAACCCGGTACCTACGAATACCCGCTGGGCACGTCGTTGGATACGTTGTTGGAGGCCGCCGGCGGCGTCGGCGGAAAAATGAAAGCGGTGATCGTGGGTGGGCTCTCGGTGCCGATTCTGACGCCCGAGGAAGCCAAGGGTCTGAGCATGGATTACGACACGTGCATCAAAAAAGGCACGATGCTCGGCTCGGGCGGAATCATCGTCATGAACGATACCGCCAACATCCCCGAAGTGGCCCTGCGGACGATCGAGTTCTACGCGCATGAATCGTGCGGCCAATGCATACCGTGCCGCAAGGGATCGCACGCGATCAAGATGCTGCTGCGTCGCATGGTTAAAGGCGACGGCAAACCCGAAGACATCGACACGATTTTGCGCATTTGCGCCACCGTGAAGGGCGCCACGCTATGCCCTACCGGCGACGCGTTCGCCATGCCGATCGAGGCGATGATCACGAAGTTCCGCAGTGAGTTTGAGGCGCTGGTGTCCTAGCAACCAGTCGTAAGGTTAAATCAAAAAGGGCCCGGATTTGCTTCGGGCCTTTTTCTATATTTTTTCTCAAAGGCCAAGTCGGAAAAGACGCCGACTGTTTTTATATGGAAATGGGAAACGCTATTTTTTCTCTTTTCGCCGATAAACGATCCAGTACACGGCGCCGACGAAACCCGAGCCACCGATAATGTTACCGATGGTCACCGGCAACAGGTTGCCGATGAAGAAATTGCCCCAGGTAAGGCTGGCGAGTGCGCTGCTTTTGGCTCCGGCCAGGTATTCAGCGGACGCGCCCATTTTGATGAACAGGCCGGCCGGAATGAAATACATGTTGGCCACGCAGTGCTCAAAACCGGCCGCGACGAATGCGGCGATCGGGAACAGGATGGCCAGGATTTTACCTTCGACGCTGCGCGCCGAGAAGCAAAGCCACACGGCCAAGCAGACCAACGCGTTGCAGAAGATACCGCGGGTGAGGGCGACGGTGAACGTCAGGCCCGCTTTGCCTCCGGCGATGTTCAGGGCCGTAATGCCCAACGCGCCGCCGGCGCCGGTTTCCCACGTACGGGTCATATACATCAAGTAAGCCGTAACGACCGAACCGACCAAATTGCCGACATACACAATGACCCAATTACGCATCAACTTGGAGACTGGCAGTTTCTTGCTGGCCACGGCCATCACGATCAAGTTGTT
>JAVCCK010000002.1 GCA_030765525.1 Candidatus Lernaella stagnicola | reverse complement strand
TTTTGACGCTGGATCAGCATCCAGATGAGCAGGCACAAAAAGAGAAGCTCCCGACAGGTGAAGACGTCCCGGAAGCTCAGCCTCTGTGAAACGATTCCGGCCTGCATGGCCGGTGTTCTGGTTTCTTTTCCGAATTTCAAGGCCGAATGCGGTCGAATGAAATTGTAATGGCACATCAGCAAGGCCATATTGCCGTCAAGATGATCCCGATCCCGGGCATGGCACGCCGTTCGCCGACCCAGATAGGAACAGAGCCCTGCCGTATCGTCAGATTGTGCCGCTCGATGAAGGATGTGTTGATGGTCCAGGAATCCTCGGAATTGAACAGGGCTTCTTCCAGTTGAGGTTTCGTTCCAACAATCAGTTTCCGCTCGATCTTCACCACACGGTCTTTTCGGCGTGTTTTGACCTGTGGCTCGCCAAAACTAGATCGTGGGTGATTTCAACCTCGGTTTTGCGCGTTCATCTCGACAGAATAGGGATGATTTCGGCGTGGCCACAACTTGTTGATTTCATTGACGGATCAGTTTTGGCGAGGGACAGGTGGCAACACCGGTTATGAATGGCCTGCATCACAGCTATCGGCTCGTGGCGTAGGTAGCATTCGAATTAATCCGGATTCCCGATAAGGAACCGGTACAAATTAAGGTGCCGACCTTGCGTGATGGGTTTGCCAGTCGTGAAACGACGGAGAAATTTGTTGAAGGTAGCTACCGCCTTATGGAAGGTCTAGCCCAGCCGACCCGCGAAGCAGAGAAACAGATCGAGGACCGCCACCGGGCTTTATTACAAGAAGCCTCAAAAAGCATCCCGACCCCCGATGATGACGATTTTTAGTAGCCGTCTGGCCGTCCGGACGGCTTGCCTGAATGGAATGAGATCAAATTAATTACCGCCCTCGCGAAACATGCGATGGGAAGTCTACTTATTCGTCACGTAATCGATATGATAGATTCTTTCGGGCTCTTCTTGAGCTTTATAACCGTAGACCATGTGGATGTAGTCTTCGGAATCAAGCGCCATGTCGAATCGTCCGTCCATAAGGTTTCCTTCCATGTCGTACATTCTTTCAACAACCCAGTTGCCGTATTTGTTTGTGGCGTAAATGCCGTAAAAGCTTTTTCTCATGACGATGTGCGGAAAACCGTCCGAGTCAATTGCTATCGAAGACGCCAGCGCCGTACTGCTGATAAATTCAGGATCTAAATCGACCGATTCCCATGTACCACTCGCGTTGGTCGAGTAATAAGGGCCTTCCTCATATATTTCTTCTCCTGTATCGTAAAAGCTGACATGCGCCTTGTTGTAAGAATCCATCGCGATCGACAAACCTTGCGTATTCCTTAGAAAACCTTGCCCATCCCCTTCCCTTATCGTCTCATCTGACCAGGAGCCACTTTTATTGTTCGTGTACACGAGCCGTATCATCTCCGAGTAACAAATATGCACGTCGTTGTCCTTATCAATGGCGATGGCATGCTCATGCCCAATGTCCGAGATTAAGGTGACATCCCAGGAACCGGTTTTATTAGTAAAATACTCAACTCCAGTTCCCAAGAACCCGTGTGTGATGTGGTAATCGTCGTTGCTATCTAAAGCGAAGTCGATCTGGAAAATATTACCGGACTCTTTGATGGCTTCGGTTGCCCACGAGCCGGAGGCGTTGGTCGCGCGAAGCAACGTTGGAACGGTATCAACTTTCGAAACGTAGACGATGTGAACATGGCCGTCGGTGTCTAACTGAATGACGGGCTTATATAATATGTCCATACTGGTTAAGTCGAGGTCTGCTACTTTTTCTTTTTGCCAGGTCTTGGTTTTGTTGTTGGCGTACATCAAGCCTTCATAGTCGCTGTCGTAAAAGGCAACGTGAACAGCGCCCTGGCTGTCACAATCGATCGAGGCAAGATAGCCGCTGTCGTTATCGATCGTTTCCACTTTCCAGCTGATATCCGTGTCGTCATCATCATCCCCTGAATCATCATCGTCATCATCGCCGCTATCGTCATCATCATCCCCTGAATCATCATCGTCATCATCGCCGCTATCGTCATCATCATCCCCTGAATCATCATCATCGTCGCCACAGGCCACAACGAACAGGAACCCGACCAACAAAGCAAGGACCACGAGCAAGATCGCCCACCGAATATTCATGGCTTTTCTCCAAGAACGAGTTTGAACCAGAAGTTTAGCACTCCGGGCTTTTTATCGGCAAGGGAAATCTGATTACAGTTTTGCAAGCCGACGGTCATAAAACGAGCATGTCAACGCAGGCGTCCAGATGGCTGAATTGTCCTTATTGAGAATGACCAGGCCAAAATAGGGCCGTGGGTTCCGAAAATTTCGTCCATGTTGATTTCATTAACGGACGAGTTTTGGCGAGGGACAGGCTGGTCCGCTCCCAGTTTTAGGTTCGTCGTGCATGCGAGTTTCCCCGGGTATTTTTCCGGCATCCCAGGTCCAATAAAGGTAGTTTCATTTCTCGATTGACAAACAAATCGGTCTTTGTTACTCGTGCTCACAACCTATCTATTGTCGGCGCAGATTTTCAAAACAGGACACTTATTGGTGTTGAATAGATGGAGTTTATGGCGAAATCGATTTAACACTTGAAAGGGGGAGCAGATGGCAAACAGGTGGTTTTTTTGGCTGTTGATCGTTATTCTTTTTGGCGCGGTACCTTTCGTCGTCGGGTGTGCAGATGGCGGCGGCGATGATGGCGGCAACGCAGGTGATGACGACAACAACGACGACGACACGGGCAACAACGACGGCGATGACGATTCGATCAATCCGGGCGACGATGATGACAGCGGTGCAATCGTGCCGATCATCGAATTCATCATCGGAAATTCGCCCACCCACCAAGGGCGAATTGCTGATGGCGTGATCATCAAAGGAGAGAACCTCCAAAACGGTCGGGTCTTCGTTTTTCCGGCGAACCATCCCGAACTTGAAATGGAGTTGCCGGTTGTTGAAGCGAATTCGACTGACAAACAAATCGAAGCATTGCTTATTACAGAGAATTGGGATGTTGAGGAATGGTACTTCGACCAGGGCTATGACGACCTGAAGTTCTACATCGTGTCTCCGAACGGTGACGAATCTGATAAAGCCGACGCCAATTTGCTTCAAGGTGAGCCTGGTCCTAGTGGTCCCCAGGGCGATGATGGCGCATCCGGTCCTCAAGGCCCAAGTGGCCCAACAGGATCGCGTGGTCCTTCTGGTCCTCAAGGTTCTGCCGGTGCAACTGGTCCCCAAGGCCCGAGTGGTCCGAGCTCATCTTTCTCCACATACTTGACCAGTGAGGTATTGGCTTCCGTTTCGCCCGACGACTGGTCAGCAGTGCAATCCCCAGCATGTAATTCTGGAGATAGTGTGGTGGGGTGCAAATGCTGGTCTAATTCATCGAAATGGGTTCATCTAGGTAGTGTCCGTCCTAAGTACGCCGGTGAGAATTGCCGATGTACGTTTTACAATCGTTACTCGTCTTCGAATACGATATATGTACAGGCACTCTGTTTAACTGCGAATTAGTAGTCCATGCGAAAGGACGTAGTTCTCGAAAAATCGATCCGGCCCGAAATTGGGTATGGTGGAGAAATAAGTGAAGCGAATTAAGAGCATCCTGTTGATCTTGCCCTGCTGCTTCAGGATGCGGCAGGGCAATAAAGGAAAGTGAAAAATCAGCTTGACGAGGATTGCTTTACTTTTTTAAAGTGGGGGTGTATCGCATAGGACGATTTAACTTCCATACTGGCAAAGCTCGCAATACTAAGGGGGGGGGTAAAATGCAAACCGTTCGTTTTCTGATGTTGGCGGCAGTGGTTTTTGGGCTGTTGTTCGGATTTTCCGTCATCGTGGGTTGTGGCGAGGAAGGCAGCGCAGGCGATGACGACGCCAGTCATAACGCCGATGATGACGATTCCGACGACGACGACGATAGCATGGGAACGGGCCCAACCATCGAATACATCATCGGCGACTCTCCCACGCACCAGGGACGCATTGCCGACGGCGTGATCATCAAGGGTGACAACCTCGAAGGCGGTCGAATATTTGTTTACCCGGCGAACCTGTCCCTCGCCAAAACTCATCCGTCAATGAAATCAATACGTTGCGAGTGTGTCTGAAGCGGGCTACGCTGTCAATATGAATGCAAAATTGACCTCGTGGGTTCCGAAAATTTCGTCCATGTTGATTTCACTTGTTTTTTCGTGATTGCCTTGAAATGCTTTTGGCAAGAAAATCTTGCTCGAAATCATGATATTGACGGTCGCTGGTTTCGCGTCTTCATCCCGACAGAATAGGGAGATTTCGGCGTGGCCACAACTTGTTGATTTCATTAACGGACGAGCTTTGGCGAGGGACAGGCAATAAAAACGGCGCCTGAGACTTGTTCCCAAGCGCCGCTGTCTTTCGCTACCGGTCCGGCACAACTTTGCGGTCGAGCCGTCAAACCTGGATTGGACTATTCGACGGGATATTCCGCCTTTTCCCATGCTTCCCAACCGCCGTCCAGGTTGGTGACGGCGGAGTAACCCATTTTCATGAGTTGCACGCAACACAGGCAGCCCCGGCCACCCTTTTTGCAGTACACAAGGATCGGCGTGGCGGTGTCGGCGATTTTGTCAGCGATCTTGAACTCGAGCACGCCGCGCGGAATGTTGATCGCACCGGGAATGTGCCCCGCCTTGAATTCTTTGGCCTCGCGCACATCGAGAATCACAGCGAACTTGCCGGCGTCGACGGCGGCCTTGGTCGCGGCGACTTCCATGCAGTTCGTCAGGGCCTTTGCCTCGGCGGCGAGCTCGTCGGCTGTGTAGACCTTGGCAGCCTCTTCGGCGTGGACAATACTGGCCATCGCGAATCCAACGAATACGGCAAGCAACAACGTGGTTTTCAGGAATCGGTTCATGCTCTCTACTCCTTCGGTTGGAAAGGGGTTTCGTCGGTTACGGTTCTATTCTTGACGTGCGGGCACCTCGTCATCGCTCAAGATGACTTTCTTGTTGGCCTTGCGTAGCTCGGGGTCAACATCCTCCGAGCGCAAGAACAACTCTGGATGACCATGACAGGCATCGCAGCTTGCCGCTTGCGGCGTGTTTCTCTGGATGGTGTGCGGCGCGGCCAGTTTCCAGGTCGGCGCCGCGTCGAAATTCGTCAGGCCGTTTTTGACATAGTAGTCGAACAATTCCGGCGAGACCGGCACGTGGCGCACGACCGCGAAACGATACGGCCGCCGCGGGCTGATCCGCGTGTTTTTGCCGATTTTGAAGGCCATCCACGTTTTATCTAGCTTGAAATACGTCAGGCCGTGCTTGTCTTTGCCAACATGGCAACCGGCGCAGTTCTTGTACGGCAGGCTATGGCAGACCTGGCACTGCAAATTCCGGCCGTGCACCTGGTGCATTTCCACCGCGTTGTCGGGAGAGACGACGTCCTCATGGCAGTCCAGACAACTGGCGGCGTGGGAGGCGTCATGGCGGTCGCGGCCGTGTTCTGTCGCCGCGTGCATTTCGTCACCAGTGTGGCACTTGGAGCATTTCATCCACTTCTTCTTCTTGTGGACGTCGGCCGGGATGCCTTCGTTTTTGCCCTCGTATTCTTTTTGCAGGCGAGAGCCGTGACAGGCGGTGCATGTTTGGCTTTGCGGGGGCTTTTTCTGGAAGAGGTGTGCTTCCAAAAAACCGCCACCCAAAGCGTCGGGGCGACTAATGTGGCACTGCCCGCAACTGGCGTGGCATTGTGTGCAGTGGTTGGTGAAACCTGCCATGACACCGTGGATCGTCGTCGAGTCGGTCGGGTCGGTGCGGGCCATCACCTTGTTGAAAAACGGACGCAGCGAGAAATGGAGACTGTCGTGGCTGGTTTTGGCCTCATCTTCGTGACACTCGCCGCAGGCTTCTGCGAGGCGGCTGGCGGAGGGATCGCGATGCACACCGCGGTGAGCTTTGCGCCAATCGGCGAGGGTGTTGTCGCCGCCGTGGCACTGGGCGCAACCGATCTCGCCGTGGGTGGTATCAAGAAACTCGGAATCGACAAAGATCTTTTCGTGTAGCTCCAACGGAGCCAGCTCTCCACCTCACCCCTCTCCTTTGGATTCGGTTGACTTCGCCGGTTCGGGGCAGGCCTTGCGAATCTCGCGCGCGATCTTGATCAGTGTGCGGGAACTCGTGTGGCACTTGACGCATTGATCCACTGGTTCTTCGGCCGCCGGCGCCGACACCGCCGAAAAAAACGTCATCGGCAAAAAGACGAAAAAAGCGATGAAGAAAACGGCAAATCTTGCGCTGTGTCGTTTCATTGAATGACCTCCTATCGGAATCATGGGTCGGTCAGCGGAGCTCTTGGGCGAGGCGACCGGATTTTTCCAATGTTGAAATCAAAAAACCGCGAACGATCGAAAAAACTTGTCTGATCTCGTCTGCGGTCAGCCGGTGATAAACGAAATGGCCCGACCGTGTGCTGACCACCATGTTGCGGTTGCGCATCAAAGAAATGTGCTGCGAGATGTTCACGGCGCTGGCGCCGATGATCTCGGCCAATTCCTTGGTCGTGTGCTCCCTCTCGATCAGAGCTTCGACGATCTCGATCCGCACCGGATTGGCGAAGACCTGGCAGATGTTCGCATGAAGCTCGGAAATCTTTTTCATGAAAAACCCGATATTTACAAGATTACGTAATTACGAAATTAAGCGCGGCTAAGTTATCCGATTCGCGCTCGGATGTCAATTCGCCATTTATTGGCGTAAATGGTGCGTTTTTGTTTCGCCTGTCCCGGCTGACCGCCCCCGGTTACGGTATCATGCTCTGCTCCCACCTTCCGGTCCATTGTGCATGTGAGTTTTCCGGGGAGAACGCATCGCAACGGAGAGAAATACGGGTCAAGCGATTCGTGACCAAGTAGCGTGCCCAAACCGTGCCCAAAATGATGGGCCGTAGCGGGAAATGAAAGGAAATTACCGGAACTATCCGGCGTTCTGGATCCTCGTGCAACGGGTGAAGAAGATTGGAAAAGTACCGTCATGTCGTATGGTTAGCGGGTTGTTACCGGACGCCTTCGAGTCCCGTCCACCCTGTTCTAGTTAGAGGCCAGTAAGTCGTTGGATTTACCGGCTTTTTCGTTTGTACTTGTTTGCGAAAAGCCTCCAAATCGACCACCGGTTCACCCCCACGAAGACTCCCGCCTTTGGTTCGATCAGCCACTTCTCGAAGTTCGCCTGCAGCCAATGCGAAGCTGGTCATGTCGATTTGCCAGCCCCGATTGGGCGCGCTGGGCCGCATCTTCACCTCCCGCTTGGGACGCTGCATTTTGAAACGAAACTTCGGGCCTAGCCATCCCAGTCGAAGCGGCTATCGCCGAGCGAGTCACTGGGGGCGAGTCAGGGCGCTACTAACAATCGCCCGGCTTTTTTAAAGGGATATCCCACTTTTTCATGTACTTCCACACGGCGGTGCGGCTCACGCCCAACCGGCGCGCGACTTCGGCCTTGTTCCACCACGCCTCTTCCAGCAGCCGCACCAATTCCTGCCGCGTCAACTGCTTTCGCGAAAGCGGTGAAGAAGGCGGTAGCGCGCGCGCGGCGACGCCCGGGCGGTACTCGAATTGCCGTAACTCGACCGGCAGGTCAAACACGTCGATGTAGTGGTCGTCCACCAACACAAACGCGTGTTCAATGGCGTTTTCCAACTCCCGTACGTTGCCCGGCCAGGGGTAGTCGAAAAGGATGCGCATCGCCGCCGGCGTGACGTCGGTGACCTGCCGGCCGGTCTTTTCGTTTTGGCGCGCAATGAAATGGCTGATCAACAGTTGCAGGTCCTCTTTGCGTTTGCGCAACGGCGGCAGCGTGATCGGAAACACCTTGAGCCGGTAGAACAGATCCTGCCGAAACTTCCCGATCTCGACCAAGTGAAAAAGGTCCTTGTTGGAGGCTGCGATGATTCTGATGTCGATTTTCCGCTTTTTGGATTCGCCGACGCGCTCGATTTCGCGCTCTTGGAGAACCCGCAGCAGTTTGAGTTGGATCAGCGGGCTGATCTCGCCCACTTCGTCCAAAAACAGCGTGCCGCCATCGGCTTGTTCGACGCGGCCGATACGGTCGCGAATGGCGCCGGTGAACGCTCCCTGGATGTGTCCGAACAACTCGCTTTCCAGCAGTGACTCAGACAATGCCGAACAATTGACCGGGACAAAGGGCATTTCCGACCGCGACCCGTTGAAGTGAAGCGCAATGGCGGCCAGTTCTTTGCCCGTGCCGCTTTCGCCCTGGATCAACACGGTGGCCTCGCTGGCGGCGGCGGCTTCCAATGCGGTGAAGAAATCGCCCATCGCGCTGCTTTTGCCGATGATGTTGTCGAAGCTGTGCATCTCTTTCAACCGGCGAGAGGCTTGTTCGAGCTCGCGCCGCGCCGCGTACAAATCGGCCAGATCGGTCACGGTTTCGACCACACCGGTCACCGTGCCGTTTCTGTCGAGCAACAACCGCGCACTTTTGAGGACCGAGACATCGTGTCCGTCTTTGTGCCGCAAAAAGCATTCTTTCCCGTCGAAGTTGCCGTGGTCGAGGATTCCACATTCAGCGAAACCGGCAGGGCAGTTCTGGCCGAGGCAGCGGTTGAACGACAAGATGGTGCACGGTTTCCCAAGCGCCTCGTTTTCGGCGTAACCGGAGATTCTCTCCATAGCGGGGTTCCAGCGGGTGATGTGCCCCTGTTTGTCGAGGGTGAAGACACCATCAGCCATCGAATCCAAGAGAAGTTCCGCGAAATCAGGGGTTTGCGGGTCTTGTGGTGTTTGTGCCACGGTTGTCTCCCTGCGTTACGAGAACGTTACCGTAACGTTACCGTAACGCCTGCTGAGCGTAATTCGTTACCCCGGTCACTGTCAAGCTGACACCGGTTCATGAAATTTCTCCACTAAAACAACAGCTTTTATGAACGAAGTCTGCCGCGCCTCTCGTTCAACCCCTCGGCACGGTCTTTGTATACCTCAAGGCTAAGGAGAAACGAGGCGAATCCCGCGGAGGCCACGCCGCTGATCATGTGGACCATTTCGTCGAGCGAAGAATTCGAAAACGCGATGCACAAGGGTGCCGTCTTGGTCTTCTTCACGTCGCCATGGTGCGCGGCCTGTCACCTGCAGGAACCAATCATCGAGCGACTCGAAAGCCGATTCGCGGGAAAGGTGGTGATGGTCAGCGTCAACGTGGATCAACACGAGCAACTCGCCCAGCGGTTCGGTATCCATGCGTTGCCCACCCTGGCGGTGTTTCGCAACGGCAAAGAAGCACAACGGTGGATCGGCATGCAGCGTGAATCCACCTTGCGCACAGGGATTGAAACCACGTTTTTCGACAGACGGCCGGAACGGCCGGTAACGAAAACCAACAATTAGAAGGCAACCGAGGAGAATTCATGGAAGTGAAATTCGTCGAAGCACCGGCAACGCGGCACGTCGAGCATTTGATTATCGGCGGCGGCCCAGTCGGCATCCAAGCCGCCCGCTTGATCAAACACCACCAGCCCGACGCCGACGTACTGGTCGTACGTCCCGAACCGCATTCGCTGGTTTATTGCGCGATTCCGTATGCGATTGAAGGACTTTTCCCATTGTCCAAGACTCTAAAAAGCGACACTTTGATTACCGAGGTCGGCGCAAAGCTGGTGCGGGGAAAAGCGGTCGCGTTGGACGTAAAAAAACGTGTGGTCACCCTCGAAAACGGGGACGCGATCGAATTCAAAAAACTGCTGTTGGCCACTGGAGCCACGCCGTTTGTTCTGCCGGTGCCGGGCGTCGAACTCGACCACATCTTTACCGTCAAGACCGCTGCGGACGCCACGAAGGTCATCGAAGCGCTGACCGGCGATGCCGAATGCTATGACGATCAACCCACCGACATGCACACCGGCGCGAAAAAAGCGGTGGTCATTGGCGCGGGGGCCATCGGGCTCGAACAAGCATTGGCCTACCGCACTCACAACGTCGAAGTGCACCTCGTCGACATCATGGACCATCCGTTGCCCATGTTGATTGACCCGGACATGAGCGACCCGATCACAAAGGAATTGCGCGACGCCGGCGTTCATCTGCATCTCGGAACCGGGCTCAAGGCCTTCCACGGCGATACCGCGGTCGCTGCCGTTGAATTGAGTAACGGCACCGTGATCGATTTGGAAGAGGGCGTGGATTTCGTCATCATTTCCGCCGGTATGCGACCGGACATCGCGTTGGTCGCCGGTTCTGGCATCGAGACCGACAAAGACGGAATTGTCGTCGACTCGCGCATGGAAACCAACATCCCCGGGATTTGGGCCGCGGGAGATTGCACGCAGTTTCACTCGGCGATCGATGGCGGCACGATCGGCGGCAAACTCGCCACTAACGCCGTGCCGATGGCCAAAGTTGCCGCTCTGAACATGGTCGGCAAGCAGGCGGCCTACGACGGGTTTTTCAATGGTGCAATCACGATCGCCGGCAAGGTACGTGTCGGTGGCACCGGCTTTTCCGAAACGATGGCTGCCAAGCGCGGCATGGATGTCTACGCAACCTATGGCGCTTCGAAGACTCGTTTTCCGATGATGCCCGGCTCCGGCGACGTGCGCGTGAAACTGATTTTTCGGAAAGGCAACCACCGAATCGTGGGCGGCCAGGTCGTCGGTTCTGAAGGTGTTGCGGAGCGAATAGACCTGATCACCCTGGCCATCCAAACCAAATTGACCGCTGCCGATCTGGCGAAATTCAGCTACTCGGCGCAGCCGTGGCAAACGTTTTTCCCGGCCAAAAACGCCATCGTTGAAGCGGCGGAAAAAGCGGTTGGCGTGGTGTGAACAGCGTCACACGATCGCGAAGAGAGGAACGCGAAACGAACCGACCAAGGACCGCGAAAGCCATTTCGGATGGGCACCGCGCGGGCACCGGTTGGTGGGACTGATATTTTGATGAAGCCGGGTTTTCCGTGACCGGCGACGAAAGAAGAAAGGAACCCGAGGAAATGCAAATCATCGTGAACGAAAGCCAATGCACCGGTTGCGGAGCATGCGCGCGGGTCTGCCCGGTCGAGGCCATCACCGTCGACACCATCGCGCACATTAGCCACCAGGATTGCCTGTTTTGTGCCGCATGCGTCGCCGAATGTCGCGCCCAGGCACTGTCCATCGACGAGACCCCGCAAGCGGTGGTGTCGCCCCCGGCACCCACTTCCGATTCCGGAACCACCACCGGGTACAGGAAGGGAACGGAAAAGCATGGCGAACAACACCGCGGTCGCACTCGCAGTCGGTTCATGTCTTGGTGGAAATGAGGGCAGCGGCGGATGTTCGGTTTCTCCCTTGTTTTTTTAGGCGTCATCTTTCAACTCGGTGAAGGTCGGGAAAATGAAACCGTTGGAGGAAAAATTCGGAGGTCGTTGGTTCGGTATTTCGATATTCGGACTCGACGTAGCGTGCAAGGACGATTTCAATTGTCCGCAGGTTTCCAATGTCTGTGAGGCGCTAAAAACCGCCTCCATCGGGAAGGTCCTGCTCAAGCCCCGCGAACTGTCCTGCGTCGGGGCGCGTTTCGCCTTTGGTTGCGGCGGTGAAAACAAACAGGGCATCGTCGAGCAGACGATCAAGCAACACGGTTTCTCGCGCACCTATGCCGAGCAAGTTGTCGAACGGACCCCGCATTGCGAGGTAGAAGCCGGATCCATCGGCATCGGGATTCAAGACAACCCGGAAGTTTGGGTCGCGCGCCTGCAACCGGACCAGGTTATGGCCGTCGTGCGTGCATACCAGACTCGCTTCGAAAAGAGCTTCCAACCCGAGATTTCGAGCGTCGTTTCTATCTGCGGCACCGTGATCGTTGGCGCGTTGCAAAAGCAAGACATGACGATAGCGCTGGGTTGCGACACATCGCGCGACGGCGGTTGCCTGACGCGTGACCGTATGTTTGTCGGCCTTCCGGCGGCCATGGCGAATCAACTGGTGTCGTGAAAAACGGTGCGCTGTAGGCAACCAAAAACGAGCGAGGCAAAAACCATAATTCAACAGCAATCACGGCGGGCGCGCCGCAAATCCGAAAGTGATCGGCCAACCCCCGGTCGCCTCGTCGGCAAGCTCCAAGTGATCGGCGACGCCTTCGATCCCGCCAACATCGAAACCGCGTTTGCGCAGGGTCTCGCGGTGAGACAGGAAATATGAGCAACCGTCGGATGCCGCCACCATCGGAGGATTCACCTGGGCGCGGCCCGACGCCCCGGCGTCGACTCTGGATCGAGCCGAGCATGGGCATGGCCGGCGACATGTTCGCGGCGGCGCTGCTGGCGCTGGGGGCGCCGGAAAAAGATACGATCGCGGCCATGGAGACGGCGGCGACGTTTTTGGGCGACGCCCGAGTCAAAGTCGCACATGGGGACGTGGACGACGGCGCACGAGCGAGACAAATCACCGTGGACGCGGTGTCGACTTCGCCGATGC
The DNA here is from genome assembly GCA_030765525.1 of Candidatus Lernaella stagnicola. Classification (NCBI taxonomy): domain Bacteria; phylum Candidatus Lernaellota; class Candidatus Lernaellaia; order Candidatus Lernaellales; family Candidatus Lernaellaceae; genus Candidatus Lernaella; species Candidatus Lernaella stagnicola. The sequence continues at coordinate 103,111 of JAVCCK010000002.1, read as the reverse complement.
CCATTGCCGAGGCGCCCGATCATTTGGAAGAGGCGTTGCGGCAAACCGACATACGCGGCGGGTACGCGGGGTTCGCGCATCGCGCGCTGGCGATCCTTTGCCGGGCCGAACGCGTTGCCCACGACATTCTCGGTCCGGTGCAGAACAATGACTCGAATACGATCGGGTTGACGGCCGTCGGCACCGCGCACACTCCCTATCACGAGCAGGCGCCGTATCAACCATCCACGGAGAACCAATCGGGGGCGGAGAATTTCTTTATCGAAATCGAGCCCGATTTTGCCGCCGGTCTCGCCGGACTCGATTCCTTTTCGCACGTGTTTGTTTTGTCTTACCTGGAACGCTCGCCCGGTTACAGCATGTCGCTGCGGCCGCCATGGAAGAACGACGCTCGCCGCTACGGCTTGTTCGCCACGCGTTCCCCCAACCGCCCGAGCCCCATCGGCTTGACCCGCGTCCGGTTGAGGCGAATCGAAGGTGCGCGCCTTTACACCGATTCGCTCGATCTGTTCGACGGCACACCAATTCTCGACATCAAGCCCTATATCCAATCGCTCGATGGCGATCCGGGTGATTCGTTCGAAAATGTCGGGCGGGGCAACGACGGCTGGCTCGCCGGTAGTGACCATCTTGAATTGCACCGGCGTGGAGAGCCACACGCGCACCCGGGTGGCGGGCAACTTCACGAAGCGCAGGACATCCTGGTCGACGTGGTCGGCGCTGCGTGGGCGTTGCAGTATCTGGCCGTGGATCTCGAACGCGTCACCTGTGTCGCCCCGGTTCGGGTGGGGGGCGGACAAACACCGCCGACTTCGCACGGCCGCCTTCCGGTTCCGGCACCGGCCACGCGCGCGATCCTGGAACAGTATGAGATTCCGCACGCCGCCGGACCGGTGAGTGCGGAATTGTTTACGCCAACCGGCGCAGCGATATTGGCGGCACTGTCGCCGGTTTACGTCACCCAAATGCCCGAAGCGACCAACGCGATGGATGCGGGCGTCGGGTTGGGTCAAAAGGTGTTTTCGACGGCTTATCCCAATGCGTTGAGGCTATTTCTCGACCCTAAATCAGACCGAGTTTCTTGAGGAGAGAGATAATGAACGCACTGCGTGTATGTATTGGTAGTAACGATGGTGTCCACATCGCGCCGACCCACATGGGGGATACCGGAGAGTTTTTTATTTACGACGTGTTTGCGCAGCGTGACGCGAAATTCATCGACGCCCGAACCAACGTAGCCATCGACATGGAACACGCCAGTGGCGAAAAGATGAAGATGATCATTGGCATCTTGAGCGACGTTGACGTCTTTATCGCCAACAAAGACAGCCCCAATTTTCGACGTATCGCAGCCAACACCAAGCACGAGCCGATTGTCGTCAAGGCGCAAACGGTCGTCGAGGCGCTCCGGCTGATCCAGAAGTCATTTCGCGAGATTGAGCGCATGGTTGCCCAACGACAAAGCGCCGCACGATCGGTCGAAACCCGGGAATTAAGCCTCGATGCATGAGCGATTCCCATTAGAGCTCGGCTTTTGGGGGGGCAGGAAACTTTGCAATCTCGCTGCTCCAAACCAGAGTCGTACGTTGTCCCGGTGACCTGCCCCCAGTTACGGTACCAGTCATTGTGAGAATCCGCCCCCGATTTACTGCCGGGGAAGGGGCGTCGCACCGCCCCTCGTTAAAGCCAAACTTCCCGAACCCGACTCCACATAATCATGGTTGCACGAGCGAATCGTACTTTTGTCTCGCGTTGAAACCAATGATTCTCGGCCTACGCTTCGGGCCTCCCGATAGCTTGCGGCATTCTACGCCGTCACCACGCCCATCGACTGATCCGAGCCGGGAATGTAGCGAAGAGTTCCTGGGAGACCGCCGGCTCCGCAACGAAAGTGGGGCAGTGTTCGGGCGAAATGATTCGCCAAGAGCGGAGTTCATTTCCTGGTTTACATCGGCTCCGTCTGTTACGATACGTTCAATCCAACAACCATTGCGGCAAAGGAGATGACAAGGCATGAAGAACGTAGAAATGAAACTGGAAGGCGATATCCTGACCATCACGGTGGACGTGAGCAAAGAATTCGGGCCGTCTGCCTCCGGCAAGACGATCATCATTGCCACCACGGGGGGCAACGTGTCCATCGAGGGGGCTGAAGACAAAAAGGTTGGGCTCAACGTCTACAGGAAAAAGGACTAGGAATAGACCGATCGATCACTAACGCGGCCCGAACAGGCTCTTGAGCCACGTTTTCCGGGATGATGCAAGAAAGCGCGCGGGTCGCCGGTTGGGGTCCAGCAGAAAATCCGTCAGGTCCGTGGCGAAGCGCTCCGGCGCGTCCAGGTGGCAACTGTGACCGCACCCCTTGTAAACGGTGAGGGTGATGCCCTCCGACTGGGCGGTGGCATCCTTGCCGTGGCGAACCGGGATGACGGGGTCCTTCGCTCCCCAAAAGATGGCGACCGGCGGCATTTCCTCAACTTCGTCGACCCGTTGGATGGTCTGCATGTACTGCCCGAAGAAGTTGATGACCTCTCCGACCGTTCGCCGAAACGCCATGTCGGAACCTGGGATACGCCTCATCGCGATGTACCGTTCCTGCTCCTCGGGTTCCATGTAGCCGAACAGGGCGGGCGTGAGCCGCAGAAAAGTGGGAAGGGCGAGGCGCATCACCGAGGGTGTGAGTAGCGGCCCCAGCATCGGAAAGGTGGCGAACCTCATGCCCGGCGCAACCCCGCGCCCCAGACCGCCCGCCGACACCAGCGCCAAACGGTCGATCCGTTCCCGCTGTTCCAACACCATCCACTGGGCGACGCCGCCGCCGTAGGAGTGACCGCAGATATGCGCCTTCTCGACGCCGACGGCCTCCATCCAGGCAGCTATCACATCGGCGTACCAGGTCAATGTGTACGGCGCGTCGGGCCGCCCGGAGTAGCCGTGACCGGGCAGGTCGGGCATTAAGACGCGGAAGTGCCGGGCGAGTTGGGGCGCCACCCGCCTCCAGGCGCGGTGAGAGTCCAGGATGCCGTGCAGGAGCACGAGCGGATAGCCATCGCCCATCTCTCCCCAGGTGATCGTGGTGTCGCGGACCGTGGTCTCATGAGCCTTGCCGATCATTTCCATCGATTCACCTCGGTCTCCTTCAAGAACAAGTCGCCCTTCTAAAGGAAGAGACTGTCGACCCTCACGTATACAACCGCCACCGTGCCGCTGTTAGAATACACAAGATGCAGGCCGAACATCGAGGATTCTTCTGCAGGTAAATCCCGGGCTCAATACCGATGGCGTTGTTTGTCGCCGGCGTTAGAAACCCTTGTCAATGAACTTGTGGTACGAGGCCAGCCAATACGCGACGAGGTAGTCGACGCCCGGCCGGGTTACGCTGGGATCATCGGAGCCGCACGGCTCGATCCGGAACGGGTTGCGCTGCCACAAGAAGTCGGTTGAGCATTGCTCCAAGACGGGGTGCGCCTCAAGCGATTGCGGATCGACATTGCCCATGATCTCGGCCAGGAACGGGAACTGTGTCATCAGGTCGTCAAGAAACACGGACACCGGGTCCAGTTCGTTGTCGGGCGGATCGACGAAATACACCCAGTTGGGTGCGTCGCGGAAATCAGTTAGATCCAGCTCAAGCTGATCCTGATAAGGATCGTCACCGGGGTCGGGTTCGTAAATGCCTTGGCCCATGTGGATGCCGTTGAAAAAGGCGTTGTGCGAAAGCCGGGTGAAGGAATGGATCTGCGAGTCGAACAGGCCTCGGAAAAAGTCCATGTCTTCGGGGCCGAAGTACGCTTGGGCCAGGCGCAGCAGCGAATAGAAATTCTGGTGTCCGAGGTTGTTGCCGTAATACTGGCCGTAACGGTTCATGAAGGTGATGTTGCCCAGGCGCAGCGCGAGGCGTTTGTCGTCGGCGATCCAGTTCTCCACTTCGGCTTTGAAACGAGCCTCGCCGGTCAGATGGTAGCCGATAAGCGACCAGGTGAGCTGCTGCGTGCTCAAGACGTTCGGTGCGCGGGTCGTCGGTCGGCCGTCGACGTCCGTGATCCACCAATTGGTCGAAATCAGTTCGTCGAGCACTTCGGTGACGTCGTCGCGGATCATCTCGCGGGTGGGCTGGTCGTCGATCAGGTCGTAAGCGGTCGCCATGGCGAAGAACCACCCGGTGTACTGGTCACGGCTTGTGTTGCCGTCCCACCAGTCGCCGGTGAAGGCGCCGGTTTCGACGTGGTGGCAGTTTTCATCGGCGTCGCACCATTCGTCGCCGCCGTAGAAGTTGTACATATACTCATCTCGGGTGGCGACATACCGCGCGATGAATCCCGGCCGCCCGGTGACGTGCAAGTGCCTGTCCAGTGAGGTGACGGCGCGGATCGCGTTGGTTTTGGCCTGCGCGTCACCGGTTACGTGGTAGCGCAACGACTGGCTGACAACGTACGTGCCCGTCCAAATGCAGCTATCGCCGAAGTCGCCGTAGTAGAGCACTTCAGCGCGCGTTTCGTCGGTGAATCTTACGGTGCCGACGGTGCTGCCGTAGTACGGCTGATGCCAATCGAGGTGAAACTCGTCGTAGGCTTCGGCTTTGAGACGGCCATCGCCGGCCGGGACGGTTTCGTCGTAGTCGGCCGGCTCGATGTTTTCCTGCGGCCAGGGCGCCAGATACAGGTCGTCGAAAGTCGTATCGTCGTCATCGTTATCATCGTCGTTATCATCGTCATCATCATCGTTGTCATCATCATCGTTGTCGTCGTCGTCGTCGTCGTCATCGACTGCGGTATCGTTGTTGTCGTCATCATCATCGTCGCCGCACGCGGCAAGCCCGATTAGGCAAAGCAACAGGATGAGCAACAGGACGCGAAAAGTGAATTTGCGGGAATGGGTCATCGGTTCTTTCTCCTGGAATCAGTGGAAGAAATATTTCCAAAAAACAGGTTGCTCTTTGCTTATGGCTTCTCCTCCAACAACCATGTGTCCTTGAAAATAACGGGAATAAATTCAGTACTGAACCATCCGGCGAAAATCACGAATTGGTCGGCTTGCGTATGAAATGCGCCGCAGGTCTGGTTTCTTTTGCGCGGAGCGGTGTCGGTTTCGACCAGCCGCCATCCGGCCTGGTCCCACTGCCATGTTTCATCGAGGAAGGTCATATAGCCGCCCTCGCCTCCGAAAATCAGCCCTCTTTGTCGAACAGGATCGTAGGCGGCGGCGCCGGCGCTTCTGGGCGTGGGGCTATCGGTAGAACCATCCAATAAAAGTTCCCAATCCTGCCCGTCGTAAGCCCATGTGTCGGATTTCTCCCCACCCCCGTAACCTCCGAACAGAATCGTTTTTTCCATAACCCGGTCGTAGAACATGTAGGGAGAAATTCTGGGATCGGGTATGGTGGCGGGCGTGGCCTGCTGCCAATCGACGCCGTCGAACTCCCAGGTGTCGTCCAGGGGTGTTGCGCAGGGATTCCCCGTGCAGCCCCCGAAAATCACGGTTCTTTCCCTCAAGCGATCGTAGGCCATGCCAAAATTGGCCCGCCCTGGAGGCGTATGATTTGTGTCGATTTTCGTCCAATCGGCGCCATCCCAGGTCCAGGTGTCGTTGGGGTATAAGAGAAGGCCGATTCCGCAAAAAAGCACCACTTGGTGGCTTTTGGAATCGTAGACCATTCCATGGCCGATCCGAGCGCTTGGGGATTTGGAGGGATCGGCCTTGCTCCACGCAGATCCGTCCCAGAGCCATGTATCCCGATTCAGCCCTGTTCCGCCTGAAAAAAGCACAACCTGCTGATAAATTTCATCGTAGGCCATGGCCGCCATAATCGCCGAATCCGGGGCGGGTGTCCCGTCGAATTTTATCCAGTCAAGGTCCAGGGCGGGAGTATCGTCGTCGTCATTGTCGTCGTCGTTATTGTCGTCATCATCGTTGTCGTTGTCGTTATTGTCGTCATCATTGTCGTCATCATTATCGTTGTCGTCGTCGTCATCGACGGCGGTATCGTTGTTGTCGTCATCATCATCGTCGCCGCACGCGGCAAGCCCGATCAGGCAAAGCAACAGGATGAGCAACAGGACGCGAAAAGTGAATTTGCGGGAACGGGTCATCGGTTCTTTCTCCCGGAATCAAAGGCTCGGGAAGCCTTTTGCGTCGCCGGCTTCGGCCGGCAAACGGATTTTTACGGTCGTCATCGTACGTGAAATTCTCGCCCTTGTCTTTCCCGGTAATCCTGTCGCTGCATATTGCGATCAGATTTCGTCGCACGTGTGGGTTACTTCCTGGAGGCCTGGATTCGGCGCAGGGAACGCTAACGCAACTTGACCAACAGCTTCGTGTTCATTGGTTTTTCTGCTCAACACTCACGTCGATCGCATAGTCGCCATCCACCGCCACGAACACACGCCAGCCACCAACCACTTTCACGGCGTCGAAAGCACCGATGCCCGTTCCGGTGACGACGGGCTCGTCTTCCGACTGTGAGGGTACCCACAAGTCGGCTTCGCCCGGTTGCCCGGTCGTTCCAGCCACGCTTACGGGCCCATCGCAGGGAACGGCATTCAAACTTGTCAAACGACCGGGTGCGGCGCGAGGGTAACCGCGATTCATGCACACGCGAATATCGAAACGCGCATCGCCGCATCGCTCGACTTGCTCTTCAAGCCATTCCGGCGTCGGCGGCCACATTGTGTTGTGCGGGTCGCCGCATTCTTGCTCCCATTGCCACCAGGTACCGCCGTCTTGCAGCCATTGATCTTCCAACTGGGCGTAACGGGTGAGCCAGGCGTCGTTGCTTTCTTGGTCGCTGAACTTGTTGTACTCACCGATCCACAGCGGGGCGGCGTAGAGTCTGCTCATCACGTTGTAGTAAAGGAACATCAATTCGAGCAGGCCGTCGAAAGAGGGGCCGATGGACTCGGCATAGTTGTGCGGCGCGAAGACGAGATTGTCGTCTCCCAAGTCGAAAGCCACCGGCATTCCGGCATAACCCTGCTCAAAAAATATGATATGGCCCGGCGCGCCGGCCGTCGCCTCGGCCTGACGAATGGCGGCAATTGCGTCTCGCGTCAATTGGGTCAAACCGGTGAAGGTGTTGATCAGACTGTCGCCGCTGCCGGGTTCGTTGAGCAGGTCGAAACCGGCCACTCCCGAGTCGAAAGCGAATTCGGCGGCAATAAAGCCCCACAGTTCCACGAGTTCATCGCGAACACCCTCACGGTTGGCGTAGAAATTTTCCCAGGCGCGCTTTACGGCGGGGCATGCTTCGCGACCGCCGGCGGAATTGCACGTCGGTTGGTCGTCGGTAAAAGTGGCCCAAAGAGGAGCACCATCCCAGCCTTTTTGATGTCCGCTACCCGGCGGGCACACCTCGTCGGCCGGGGTAAACACGAATTTGGACTAGGCATCCTGGTGCATGTCGATGACCACGTACATGTCGCGGGCCTTGGCTTCTTCGACGGCGGCGCGAACGCGGTCCAAATAGGCCATGTCGATCTGGTCGCGGTCCGGCTCCCAGGCCGACCAGGTCGTGACCAGTCGCACGACGTTGTGGCCCAGCGCGGCCGCATCGTCCCAATCTTCGGCGCTCAGCTCGGATACGGTCGGCAGGGAAGGATCGGTTTCGAAGTAGTCGCCCAGGTGGTTAAAGTTGACGCCCCGCAACAGAACCTGCCGGCCCAGTTCATCAAAAATACCGGCTTGATCACCCATGCGCGCCTGCAGCCAGGGTGGATCGAACGGTCCCGGCGGGGTTGTGTCATCGTCGTCATCATTGTCATCATCATCGTCGGCCGCGAAATCGTCATCGTCATCCTCGTCGCCGCATCCGGCAAGCGCGATCAGGCAAAGCACAAGGATGAGCAAAAGGACAGGCAACGTGATTTTGCGAGCAAGGGCCATCGTGTTTGTCTCCTGGAATCATAGGCTTCGGATGCCTTTTGGCCGCATCCGCCTCAGCGAAGTTGCGTGCCGCCGAGGTAGTCGGTTGCCATGAAATCGCGGTGGCAGTCGATGCAGCTTTGTGTGCGGCCGGGCGGCGGCGACAGGCGCAGCGTGCCGTCGGGGTCGCGTGTTTCGTAATACCAGTTGTTGTTTTCCGGATCGTAGCCGTCGTCCATTTTCACCATCACGCCGACAACATTGACCGTATTGTCATTATTGGTGTCGACTTCCTGAATCGCGGTGGTGCCAAGGGGCGTAGTGAAGCTGTTCAAACCGATGAGGGGCTCGATGTTGGCCGAATACCAAATTTGTACTTTGATGCCTTCCGCGCCGAGCAATAGGCCGTCCATTTGAGTAAAAAAAGCGGGTGATGAGCGATAGTCGGGATCGAATCCGCCGGGTCCTTCCGGCAGCGCACCGGTGTCGTTGCCCGTGTCGTCGTCATTACCGGTGTCGTCGTCGACACTATCGTCGTCGCCGATTTCGTCGTTATCGCCGTTATTTCTGTCGCAAGACGCCGAAAAGACAAACAAAAACAGGCAAACGAGCGCCAAACCAGTTAACCATTTCGCCCCGTTCATGGTTTCCTCCGCGGTGGATTCGTGGTTTTCTGTAATGCTTTTATCGACCACAGCCTACCATTAAATCCGTCGGCGGGATCAACGCCCAGCGCCAAGCACCGACACATCGAATCGAAATCGCGCTTGTAGAAACCGTCCGAAAAACGAAGCTCTTGGCGTGGTCGTCGGGGAAGCGGCGAAACCGATTACTGTGACCAGCGCCCCAGCCAGTATGCATAGCGGAAATCCGCACCGGGTATCAGGCGGCTGCCGTTTCCGCCGCCGTTTGGTTCGTACGGATTGGTTCGCCAGAAGTAATTGGACGGCGGCCTCGTGCGCATGGGGATCGGCTCGCGCGATACGAGTTTGTCACCGCGCCCCACGTAGCCCAGAAGGGTCACTTCGGTTCCATCCTCCAGCGTGCAATGGCCGCTTTGAATTTCGTCTTCGTCGCAGTTGATGAGCTCGCGCTCCCAAAACGGCGGTGTCGGAAATTCTTTGAGCGTATTGATACCGTTGGCCATCGCTTCGGGGTCGGGCAACTGTGACATCGAGTCCCAGGCGGTCGACCCGGCGACTGCGGAAGCCGTGATGAAATCGTAGAGGCTTTGGCCCTGTTCGGCGGGCTGTCGCAGCCAACCGGGCTTGTCGTATAGCCGTTTCTCGGTCGCATACCGAACATTGTCCAACGCCGCCTCATCCTCGATGTAACGGGCGGCCAGGATCGCCCCCATGAAGGCCATATTGACGGACGAATAATTGGTTTGAATCCAAAGGTCGATCCCTATCTGGTTGTGTCGAGCGATCAGGTCCAGTTTCCGGTCGCCAATCAACGTGTCATACAAATAGCTTTGCAGTTCGGGATCGTCGGTGACGTACGCCAGGGCCGCCACACTGCCCAACGCCATGAGACTGTACATGCCGTTTTTGATCGGAATGAAAGGCAAATAGAGGCGGTCGTAATTGTTTTCGTTCATGTAACCGTGATAGGTCGTGCGGCCGTCCGCGTCGATGATTTCCAGATCGTAACCGCTGGGACGTACGACCTTGAGTTCCAGGCCGATCCTTAAGGCATCCTCCTGCAGCCGATCCTTGATCTCCTCGTCGATCGAATCATCGTCCTTAATGACTTCCCAGGCCGCGCCGAACGCCGCCATCCAGCCGATGTACATATCGCGACTGCACGAGTCGGTCCATTGCCAGTCGGGATAAAGGCCGTCGGAATTATCCGCGCGGCAGGTGCCGTTGTCTTTCACCTCAGGCAGTGGATTGCCGTACGGGTCGAACAAGGGCACGGGTTCGCATGGATTCATGGGGACGTCCATGCGCTGCACAGCGCGGGCGATCACCCCGGGCACGCCGGTTATTGCCGTGGCCAGATGCATGGTCTCCAACGCGGCGACCAGGTGTTCGCGCGCTAGATCCAATTCGTCTTCCGGGTAGTCCTGGTCGCGCAGAACCCCGTATCGGTAGGCGTCCGCGGCGATTCCGACACCGCCGTACAAGCCAACCGAACTTTGAAAATCGGTCACGACGTCAAACACCGCGCTGCCGCTGTAGGTCTCGAAATCCCAACCGTCTGAATCCTGAAGAAAGGCTCGAACCAGCTCGCGGTCTTCGACGTTATCCACGGGAACCACGACATCGGCGTTCATGGCGGCACTGTATGCGTTGATCGCGTGGAACTGGCGATCGTACATCCGCGCCAAGGCTTCGAGGTCCGCGTCGTATCCTTCCTCGCTCGGACCGGGAATCAAGTGTCCGAAGGAGTCATCATCGTCGTTGTCATCGTCGTCATCGTTATCGTCGTTGTCATTGTCGTCGTTATTGTCGTCGTCGTTGTCGTTATCATCGTCATCGTCGTCGTCGCCACCCGCGGAATCCGGCGATGAATCGTCATCGTCATCGTCGCCACAGGAGAGGCAGAAGAACGAGAGAAACACGACCAAGAATAACGCCAGGAAAACAGGAACCGACTTCATTGGAGGACCCCTTCGGCTCGCGCGCGGCACGTATAAGAATGGGAAACCAGCCACATTGACAAGCGATCCGCACGTTGGAAGTATGCCGTCGAGCAAGTGTTAACCGCAACTAAAAAAGTATATCATGAAATGGCTGCCCGTGATTTTCGTCGTGATTTTCGCCATCGTCCTGGCGGGGGCGTCATGCGTTGACAGCGATGACGACGAACACGACAGCCCGGCCGACGACGATGACGACGACGATAACAACAATGACGACAACGACGATTTCTCGCCGCCGTTTTGTGAGGTCGATGAGGCCGCGATTTCCGCGCTGCTCGAAGAGATGACTCTTGAGGAAAAGGCCGCCCAAATGCTCGTCCTGGGCGAACAGGCTTTTCCTTTCTGGATACCCGCGAAAACCACAAACCTCGTACGCGATTTGGGAATCGGGGGCGTGTTTCTGCAGACCGTGAACGCCTTGTTTCCCGGCCCGGCGACGATGTCGGAGTTGGTGAACGAACTCAACGAGACGGCACTGAGCGGCAAGCACGCGATCCCGCTGCTCTTTTCGGTGGATCAAGAGGGCGGTACCACACAGGCCTGGCAAAGCCTGACGGGCGGCACCGACGGCCCCGGAAATATGGCCTTGGGCGCGCTCGATGACCCCGACGCCACCTTCGACATCTACGCCATGATGGGGCGGGAGGCGCGAGCCTTCGGCGCGAACGTGGCGTATTCTCCCGAATTCGATCTGGTCGTCGACCCTGCCGCCGCCTGGCTTTTCACCAAGGCGTTCGGCGAAAGCGCCGAGTTGACCAGCCGCCACGCGCCGTCGGCCGTTCGAGGTTTTCAAAGTGAGTTGATGCTGGGGGCGATGAAACATTTCCCGGGCGGCGGCTGCGTCTGGGAAGACACGCATGCTGAATCGCCTACGTGTACGTTGACCAAATCCGAATTGGTGGAAACTCATTTGGCGCCCTTTATCGCGGCAATCGAGGCGGGCGCGGACATGGTCATGGTGTCTCCGGTTATCTTCGCCGGGCTGGACCCGGAACTGCCGGCCGCTCTTTCCAGCCAGGTGAAACTGGACTATCTACGCGGCGAACTCGGTTTTGACGGCTTGATTTCCACCGGCGACATGGGCATGCCGCCCTTCCAACACGAATGGGGCATGCCCAAGGAAGTGCTGGCGGTAAAATCCGGCGCCGATCTGCTGCTTTACGTGTTTGAGGTTGCCACGTATCAGGACGCGGAGCGGATCGTCGGCAACATCGCCGACGCGGTTCGGGCGGGCGAAATTCCGGCGGACCAATTTGACGAATCCATTGCCCGAATTCTTCGTCACAAGCAAAAGTACTGCCTGTTCGAAAGGCCGTTCACCGATCCGGAGCGTGCCGAAGCCTTGAACGCAACGGCGGAAAACCGGCAACTGGCGACGCAAACCATCGCCGACTCGATCACCCTGGTTCGAAACGATGAGGGCCTTTGGCCGCTTGAGGCGACCGACGGGAACGGGTTGCTGGTGATTTCGCCGATGCGCGCCATGCTGGCGGACCCGGCTTCCGGTTTCGCCATGTTTGCCGGCACGACGCTCGCCGAGCAGGTTTCGGCCATCGCCCCGTTGACCCAACGCACGGAGTTTGTACCCGGCAGTTTGCCCTCGTTGTTGGATGACGCGGTTCTCCGTGCCGCCGACCCCGCCGTCGAAACGGTCGTCATCGGCACCTACAACGCTCATTACGAACCGGCGCAGTCGCAAATGGTCCGCGACGTTCTCGCGCTGGGAAAACCGACGGTGATACTGGCGTTCGGCACACCCTTCGACCTGCTTTCCTTCCCGGACGCGTCCACGTTCTTAGCCGTCTACAATTTCCGCGACCTCGCCCAGGAATTGGCGGCGGAAACGCTCTTCGGCGGGCATGAACCGTTGGGCAGATTACCCGTTACGCTGCCGGGACTTCACGAAGCGGGGCACAGCGCGTACTACGATTGACCGCCGGAGCGGAAAAAGTGAATTGGCTACTTTTTATTGGCTAATAGACGGCTACTCGCCGCTTGTCCAAAGTGGCCCTGTGGGCCCGGATTGGTGAGCTTAATTTTCATCGTGATCGGGCCAGAATCGACGCTCCATAACGAACTTCGCCGCGCCGTCGAACGTGGGGTATATCGACCCGGCGTGGATACCAATATCATACAAGTCACGAAGAAGCTCTCCTGCAACGCCTTTGTCCAACGTGATTTTCCACAAGACTACATTTCCCTTATCTTTATTGGAATTGCATTTTCTCTTGAGCAATTTCTTAAAAAAGTCATTCTCGCGGAATAACGTAAGAACTCCGCGTTGCGCGGCGAGGTTGGGGTTCGTTCCCATCGTTGGGCGAATCACTTTGATTGGATATCCCAGATCGCGCCATTTTAACGCCCATATAACAACTTTTATCTTTTCGTTTTCTTTCTGATCCCAACTGTTTACAACACTCGATGCCGCGAAGTAGGCGGCAATGTGCGCTCGCTCGCTCCAATCCAACAAACGGGTTGGAACACCGTAATGTTGCGCCAGAGCGAGTAATTCAAGAAGGTTATCACTCGGCCACTTCACCGGCCTCTTCATGAACTCGTCTCTTTTTTCGGGCTTCAAAAAGGAGTCTCTGAACTCCATCGTGTAACCAATGAGCTGTCTTCCTTGCCAATCCGCCGCTTTTAAAAAATCCCGCAGAAAATCGTATTCAGCTCCGACGTGAAACGCTTCATCGCTGAACTTTTCTTCTTTGTCGAGCGGTCGTTTTCTGGTTTTTTCTAGATACGCCGCGGCCCGTTCTAGACAAAAATATATCAGTTTACCGTATGAATTGCGCCGCAAAGCAGATGGGACTGGAGGCACATCAAGCCCTTGGCCGCGAAAAAGCCATTTCTCCGGTTCCGGAATATTTTTATTATTCCCTCTCCACTCCTCCCGCGATGGCAAAAGAAATTTGAGAAAATCTTCCACGTTTTTCCCAAAGTGCTTTTCGCGGAAGCACTGTTTTTCGTTGTCTTCTGTCATTGGCCGATTCCCCAATAAAATCTTATTCGTTGATTTATTTATACCATTAATAAAGGGCTATTGTCCCATGAGAACAACAGCCCCTGATAAGCATCTGGCGAAAGCGGATGGAAATCGAACCCGCGACCGAGAACTCTAATTTGGCGATGCACGGAAGAGAGAACTCGCGCCACCGTGCGCCACAACAGCGTTGGCTAGGGCGCGTTGATCTCCTCGGCTACGTCGGCCAGCCCGAGGTCGGCCAGGGCGGCTTTGGTCGGCTTGGCGGTTTGCGGATCCCACCTCATGCCCTTCAGGAAATCGGTGCGCAGACGGTCCATGTCAAGCGTGACGCCCTTCATCGGCCCGGTAGTCAGCGGTTCGGCCCCGGTCGCGCGCGGGGGCAGGGCGTAATCGGTGATCGGTTGAATGCCGTGTTTGAAGTTGAACGCTTGCCGCAGCGCCTGGATGCGTTCACCGATTTGGAGGTAATGGTCCGGTTCGTGGTTCCAACCTCCGGCCGCGTTGAGGTAGCCGATGATCGGTAGATGTCCGCCCAATTGCGCGCCGAATAGGCAGCCGCCGGCCGCGTTGAACAGTTGTATGTACTTGCTGGCCGCGACCTGCAGAATCCACCGGTCGGTGGGGTCGTATTTGGATTTGACCAACGATACGTGCTTGATTTTGGGCAGGCCCGGAAACACTTCGTGCAGCCCGAGCAGGTCGATCACCTGATACCCGTGGTTGGTGTGGCGGCCCGGCGTGGGTTCGACCGTGTAGCAGACGCCGTATCCGGGGTCGAAGCGTGAATCGTGCATCGGCAGTTCCTGGCCGCCCGCGTGCATGGCGAAGCGTCCGGCGTTTTTGCCGATTTTTTCCGCCGCGATTTTGACTCCATCGGCCAGCAGATCGCCGATACCCTCGCGCGCGATCATCTTTTTGATCAGCGCCAGGACAGCCTCCGAGTTGCCCCAGTCGAGGTCGAGGCCGTCCACGTCGTTCTTGGTCAGCACGCCCTGTTCGAGGCACTCGATCGTAAACGCGACCGCGCCGCCGGCCGAAATCGAATCCATCCCGGCGCGGTTGAGCAATTCGTTGACTTCAAAGAGCGCTTCGATGTCGTTGTTGAGCAGCAGCGAACCGAAGGCGGCGGTGGTTTCGTATTCCGGTTTGTGGCCGGTGCCGCCGCCCTTGAGCGTTACCTCGCCGCCGCAGCCGAGGGGGCACGAGTAACATTTGTACTTTTTCGTTTCACGGTCGATGATTTTTTGCGGATTCAGTTTCCCGGCGTGCGTGCCGATGGGGAAATCCGCGGTGCCCGATCCTTTCCAGTTCTTGACCGGCGAGTCGCCGTTTTGCGACGACAACACGTTGGCACTGATCGTGCCGAATTTCTTCAGCACGGTTTTGAACAGTTCGGGCGCTACCGCCATGCTCACCGGCAAAACCCGCTGCAACCTGCCGAATTGGCTTAGGAAGCCCGCCGACAGTACGCTTTCAAGCGCCGCGCCTTTGCGGAACCATTTGAGGAATTCCTTGTTCAGGCTCTTGATCTTCGCCGGGTCCGCGCCCTTGATCGGGGCGGTGCCCGCCAAGACCACGCCCTTGAGGCGCTTGCTGCCCATCACCGCGCCCAGGCCGGAGCGCGCCGCGATGCGGCCGCCGTCATTTACGATGCCCGAGATCAGGCTGAGTTTTTCGCCCGCCGGCCCGATAGCGATGGCCTTGGCTTTTGGGCCGACTTCGGCGATCAACTTGGCCTCGGCTTCGATGGTGTCCATGCCCCATAAGTGCGACGCGTCGACCAGCGAGATGTCATCGCCGACGATTTTCAGATAGACCGGCTTGGCGCTGATGCCCGTGAAGAAAATCGCGTCGAAGCCGGCTTTTTTAATCGCCGGGGCAAAGTTGCCGCCGCAGTTGGAGTCGCCCCAGCCGCCGGTCAGCGGACTCTTGGCCATGACCATCCAGCGCCCGGAAAACAGTGCGCCGGTTCCGCACAAAATGCCGCTGGTCAGCCCCAGCACGTTATCGGGGCCGAGCGGATCGGCTCCGGCCGGGATACGGTCGTACATCAATCGCACGCCGAGGCCGACGCCGGTGAGATACGACTCGTAGATTTCGTCCTCGATCTGTTGGACGGTGAACGTGCCGGTGGTCAGATCCACCCAAAGGACTTTGCCCATGGCTCCGTGAGTCATTGTCGCGCTCCTTGGGGCTCGCCCGCAGCAAACCCGTTTACGAACAATCTCGTTATCGCCTTATTGCTCATTGCCCGATCCTCGTTTCCATGCTTCCAGCTACATTTCAGCGAGGCAGGCGCGTCGTCAACCACCCGCTTTTTGGTTGAAACGCCGTGCGAACAGAATAGACGCCATCGTGATGCGCAGCATCTGCACGGTACCCCCGGCCACTCGCCATGCCAAGGCGTCGCGGTGCATGCGCTCCAGGGGGAACTCGCGGCTGTAACCGTAGCCGCCCAGCACCAGCATCGCTTCGTTGGTGACGTCGGCCACCATCTCGTTGGCGAAGCATTTGCCCATCGCCGATTCGTACATCGAGGGGAAGCCGCGCCCCGCGCCGATGGCGGCCCGATAGACCAGCAAGCGCGCGGCATCGAGCTTCATCGCCATGTTGACGATTTTGAATTGGATATCCTGAAATTCGCAGATCGGCCGCCCGAACGCTTCGCGTTCCGTCGCGTATTTTCGCGCTTCCTCCAGGGCGGCTCCGGCCACGCCCAAGCACATCGCGGCGTTGCCGCAACGCTCCAGGTCGAAGGTGGTCATCAGTTCGCGGAATTGGCCGGCTTGGATAACGACATTCTCTTTCGGCACCGGCACGTCTTCAAAAATCAGGTCGCACGAAGGCATGCCGCGCAGCCCCATGAACTCTTCTTGCCGGCCGAAGGTGAAGCCCGGCGCGTCTTTCTCGACAATCACGCCGCCGATGCCGCCGTAGCCCGCCTTGTCGCCGAAGCGGCAGTAAATGAAGTAATGGCTGGCTTCCTCGCCGCCGGTGATGAAGGTCTTGCGCCCATTGAGTCGGAAGTTGTCGCCATCGGGCGTGAGCCGGGAGGATAGTGACACCAAGTCCGACCCGGAGCCCGGCTCGGTCATCGATACCGACACACTCAACTCACCTTTGCACACGCCGGGAATGATTTTTTGTTTTTGTTCCTCGGTGCCGAAATTGTTGATCACCTTCACCGGCCCCACGTTCGACTCGAACACCGGCGCGGCGATCATCGGGCTGAACTTGGCCAGTTCCTCGATGGCCAACACCGCGTTGATGCCCGGCTGCCCACCGCCGCCGTACTCGGGCGACAAGGTCATGCCGACCAAGCCCAATTCGGCGAACTTGGTCATGAGGTGGCGAGGGAACTCGCCGGTTCGGTCGATCTCGGCGGCCAGTTCCTTGAAGTTCTCACGCCGGCCCATGTTGCGCAGCATATCGATCATCTGCTGTTGTTCGTCGCTCAATGAAAAATCCATGGAAGTTCCCCTCTAGATCATCCCGGTAAAGGTTTGAATATCATCGCAGGCGTCCAGCGCGAGGGCGGCGGCGGCGACCTGATCGGCACGGCCCCGTTTATCCACCGGCGCGAAACGCCGCAGTTTTTCCGTCAGGTCGGCGGCCGTCATCGGGTCGCGCGGGTCGCCCTTGGGCGCGTCGATCTGGCGCGCGATCGTCCGGCCGTCGGTCAGCGTGATTTCGACGCGGCTGGCCGTGAACTGCGGGTACATGTCGTTCAGTTCTTCATCGGGCTGCACGTGGACTTTCCGCGTCAACGCCAGAAGCTCCGGATCGGCTAGTCGTGCTTGGCGAAACTGTGCGGGACCCATGTCGCCGTCGAGCAGGCACGCCGCCGTGACGTACGGGATCGAAAATTGCGCGCCGACAAACGAGCTGTTTTCGTCCACGCCTTTGCCGACCGCGATCCCGGCGATCATGTACGTCTTCACGTCGATGCTCTCGATGTCCGCGGGCGCGAACGATTCTTCGGCCGCCAATAACAACGCCGCTTGCGCGCTGCCGTGCGTGTGGCGGCAGGCGGTGTACGGCTTGAAGTAAATGTCGCTGATGGAAAACGATTCGCCGAGACCCGCGGTGATGCGGTCCAGCGTGCGCGTGTTGCCCGTCGTGATTTGCGTGAAGCCGCCGTTGAGGTGGGAGCCCTCGAGTACGTACGGCGCGCCCGTGACACCGGCGCCGGCCAATCCCGCCGCCATGAGGCCCGCGCCCGCCGCCTGCCCGCCCTGCAGAATCTTGGACGTGAAGCCGCCCATCAGGTGCTAGGCCATCGAGAGCGGCGCGAGATACCCGGCGTTGCCCAACGCGTTCAGCATGAGATCGGCGTCGTGTCCCAGCAGTTTCGCAGCCGCGGCGGCGGCGCCGAAAGCGCCGCACGTGCCGGTGGGCAGAAACCCGGCCAGCGTGTGCTGCGGATGGATGGCCGCGGCGATTCGTCCGGCGACTTCGTACCCCACGACAATCGCCTCCAGCAGTCGCCGGCCGTCCAGGTGCAACGACTCGGCCAACGCAAGCGCCGCCGGGATGACAGCGACACCCGGGTGATTGCCGCCGAAGCGCAGGCCGTCCTGAGCCTCGAGCGCCTCGCCCAGGGTGCCGTTGAGAAACGCGGCTTGATGCTGACCGGTGGCGAACCCGGCCCCGAGCACCGTTGCGGTCGGCGGCCCGCCCAGCGCGCGGATGTACTCGATGACCTGTTGCACGGCCTCGATTTGCAGGGAGCCGTAGACATTGGCGCAGAAATCCAAGACGCAGTGCTTCGTCTTTTCCACCACCGCGGGCGGCAGGTCATCAAACGAGATCGACGCGGCGAACTCGGCCAGCTTTTTTGTTTCGTCCATGGCGCGTCCTTTTCTCGGGCGGGGCGTTATACGTAACCGCGGCCGATGTAGAGGCGGATCATGCGATGCGGATCGAGGACTTCCCGCAACGCTCGGATTTCGTCGGTGCGCGGCGGTTCGGTTTCGTGCACGTCGTCGGAGACATTGAGCTTCCAGGGCGTGGCGGCCACGACCTCCTCGACGGTCGTGTCGGGATGGTAGGTGTCCAAATACGCTTCGCCGGTGGCCTTATCGAAGCGCATCACGGCCTTGTTGGTGATGATGGCCGACGGGCCCGTGTCGGGCGGGAGGCCCCATTTTTCGCGGGCTCCCGGCCCATCGATGTAACCGGGCGTGGTGATGAAATCGACCTTCTCCGTCAGCCGGCGCTTGTCATGCAGCGCAATGATCAAGATTTTTTTCGCCAGCGAGCCGATGGGATTGGCGCCGCCGCTGCCGGGCAGTCGGCTTTTGGGGTTGTCGTAGTCGCCGATCACGGTCGTGTTGATGTTGCCGAACTTGTCGACCTGGCTACCGGACAAGAACCCGACATCCACCCAGCCCGCTTGCAGGAACATGCCCATGATTTCCACGAGGCCGCCGATCATGGCGGCGCCGGGGTTGAGGCAGGGGTCGCCGACCGACAGGGCGGGGCGCTTGGGCTGCGCGTCGTAGACGCCCGACTCCTGCATCAGTCGCGCGTGGGGCGCATGCGTGTGCCGGGCGATGTTGGCCGACATCGTGGGGAAGCCGGTGCCGACGAGCACGAGGTTGTCGTCGACGATCTCCCGCGCGCCGCAACAGGCCATCAGTTCGGGTTTGATGTAATCGTCCGCGTGTTCAACCATGCTTTTCGCTCCCGCGTGTGGGCATCCCGACGATGCTTAGTACGAGTAACTGACCGGGTAACCGTAATCGAACTCGGCTTGCAGATTCTTGAAAGCGCCGTACCCCATTTTCCGGATGTAATGCTCGATGTACTTCGTGCGATTGGGCAGGCCGTAAACCCATTCGTCGAGAAACTCCGCGAAGCCCTCGACGGTGTTGGACGCCTCTTTGTAGAGGTTGCCGAACGTGAAATCGACATCGTAAAAGCCCGGCGTGTAACCTGGATGCGCGCAAAAAGGCTCTTCCACGACCGCGACCACTTTGAAGTCGGGCACGATCGTGCGCGACGGGTCCTTGCCGATGACCGCGCGGTCGACCAGCCGCTCGCACGTGACGATGACCTTCTTGGCCGCGTTGGCCCCGACCTGGCAGTCGCCGCCGATGCCCCACATTTGCGCGTTGCCGTTTTCGTCGGCTTGTTGCACGTGAATGATCGCGAGGTCCGGGTTCAGCGCCGGCACGAGCACGGTTCGGGTGCCGTCAAAAGGCGAATCGATCACCTTGTATTTGTCGTCGCCCATAAACGACTTGACGTTGAGCAGGTCCGAGCCCGCCATGTCTTTGACCGGCACGAAGGGCATGCCCATCGAGCCGGCCATGAGCATCATCGGCAACGATAAGTTGGTGTATTCCTCGACCTCGATCTTGTGCGGAATGCCTTGTTCCAGGCTGCGCCGGTAACACCGCCCCAGGCCGTAGAAACCCAGCGACAGGAACGTGGCGATAAAGCGCTTGACCACGCCCGCGCCGATCATCATGTCGAAGTCGTCGGCCGCGTTGGACCGCGTGATGGTTAGATCTTTCTTTTGCTGCCGGATGATCTCGTGGATCGCGGCGAAGGGCGTGCGGCAGATGTAACCGCCGATGAATAGAAAGGCGCCGTCCTCAACGTGCTTGCCGACGGCCTGCTTCATGGTCATGACTTTTGACATGGAATCCCTCCGGCGACTCGGCGCCCGGCGGTTGGTGTTTGAACCCGGCCCATCACGCCTCGTATTCCGAGCGTGCGATGATCTCGTCCTGCGCGATCCGGCTCATCCCGGTAAACAGCGCCGAATACCCGCTGACGCGCACGACCAGATCGCGGTACTCGTCGGGGCTATCCTGTGCGCTGCGCAACACATCTGAATCCACCATATTGAATTGCACTTGCACGCCGCCCCGAGCGAAGTAGGTCTGGACCAGCGACTGCAGTGTTTCGGCCTTCAGGCGGTCTCCGTGGAAACGCATGTTGAGGTTCACGCCGTTGTGAACGCGTTCCAGCGGCAGCTTGACCACCGAATTGAACACCGCCGTCGGCCCCTTGATCGCCCGGCCGTTGGACGGGGAGAGGCCGTTGCCTAAGATGTCGCCCGCGTGACGCCCGTCGGGGCTCGCCCCGGCGAATGCGCCCATCGCCACGTGAAATCCGACCGAAAAAATTCCCGGCCAAAAGTGTCCGCCGCGGAAATTCTCGTGCGCCAGGACCTCGTCGCAGAAATGCTCGACAACCAAGGCGCCCATGGCGTCGACGGCGTCGTGGTCGTTGCCGAATTTCGGGATCTTGTGGGCCAGGTAGGCGCGCATTTCCTCGGCGTCGTCCCAGTCTTCGGCGAGGTGTTCGACCAAATCGGCGGGCGAGAGCACGCCGTCTTCAAACACGGCTTTCTTGATGGCGTAAAGGCTGTCGACCACGTTGGAGAAGCCGATGAGTTCCACGCCCGTCGAGTTGTACACCGCGCCGCCGCGTGTCACATCCAGGCCTTTCTCGAGCGGCCCGTCGATCATCGCCGAGGCGAAGGGCGAAGGCGCGAGTTCCGCAACGGCTTGGTCAAGCGCCGCCATGCCGCACACCATCTGCTTCATGAAATGCGCCGATTGCGCGCGGTAGGCCGTCCACACATCCTCAAACGACGTAAAGTCCGCGGGGTCGCCGGTCTCGGGGCCGGACGCATAGCCGAAGATGTTGTCCACCCCGTTGCTCAGTGCAAGTTCGAGACACTTGATGCCGCTGAATTGCACCGCGAAGGTCGAGCCGAAGGTTTTACCTTGGGCGTTGGGTTCCAGGCAGCCGACGACACCGTAATTGCGTGCGTCGGCCGTGGTGTGCCCCGCCTCCTGAAGAGAGTCGATGATGACCGGATCGTTGAACAGGTGCAGCAAAACGCCGTCTTTGGCATACCGAACCACGCGGCGCACAAAATCCGCCGGCGTATCCGGCGCGAAGCGCACGCCGAAATTGGGTTGCACGGTCTGCACGGCGGCGTAGGCGTCCAGACCGATCGTGCTCAACTCGTTGGTAGCGTCGCGTCCGTCCGGGCCGACCCCGCCGACCACCACGTTTTGCGTCGTCTTACCCTCGGTGCCTTCGCCGCCGGGGATAAACGCTTCCTCCAGTATGTTCCAGATTTCGTTAGTCTTGAGAAACAGCAGTGACAGCAATTCTTCAGCGTGATCCGGCGTGATGGTTCCGGCATCGGCGTTGCGGCGGTAGTAGGGATTCAGGAACTGGTCGATCCGCCCCGGGGAAATCGAGTTACCGCCCGACTCGATTTGCGCCACCAGGTGCACGAAATAAGCTGCCTGCACGGCCTCGTGAAAGGTTTGCGGCGGGTGCTCCGGTACGCGGCGGCATACGCGCGCGATGGTTTGCAACTCGGCGGCGCGGTTCGCGTCGGTTTCGGCGGCGGCCAACTGCTCGGCGTGGTCGGCGTAGCGATTGGCAAAGCGCACCACGGCTTGGCAGGATC
The DNA here is from genome assembly GCA_030765525.1 of Candidatus Lernaella stagnicola. NCBI lineage: Bacteria > Candidatus Lernaellota > Candidatus Lernaellaia > Candidatus Lernaellales > Candidatus Lernaellaceae > Candidatus Lernaella > Candidatus Lernaella stagnicola. Next base: position 81,175 of record JAVCCK010000002.1, on the reverse strand, counting down.
GAATCATCGCCTGGTAAAAGAGACCTTTGTTGCCGTCGCGTTCATCGGCGGGCAGGTCCTGCAGGCGTTGCTCGGCCCGGTCGATGACGCCCGACAACCCGAGCGCCAGCACGCGTTCGTAATCCATCGTGAAGTGCCCGACGCCGTAGGTGATTTCGAGGATCATGGTGAAGATGTACTTGTCCATGTCCTCGAGCACGTCGGGCGGCGCCAACTGCTCGAAGCGGTCTTGCACGGTTTTGCCGCGCCAGAACGGCAGGATGTCCTCACGCAGTTCGCGTTGTTGTTCGGGCGTGATCAGGACGCGCTGCAACTCGCGGTCGTTGAAGGTCTCGACGTCGTTTTCGATCCACCCGATTTTGTTTTCGGGAAACAGCGGCCCGCCTTTGAGTTTGCTGGTGCGGCAGCCGACGATCAATTCGTCATCGCGGATGGTGACGCTGATGTTCTCCAGAATGTGCGCGAACGCCTTGCTCATGCGTGTCAGGGCGGGTTCGCGCCAATGTTGTTTCATCGATTCGGTCAGGTAGCGAGCCCGCTCGACGCACACTTCGCGCGGGGCGTCGATGATCCGTTGACGCAGGCGGTGAACACGGGCTGAGCCTCGGGCTAGGGCAATTGCGGGCATCAGAGTTCTCCTGATCTTTTCGATCACCGCACTAATTGATATCCATCGTGCCGAGCAGGATCATATCGCGCACCCGGGTCGGCAAGACACGGTTTATCCGCATGAAGAACGCGCTCTTAAAGTCGATTTGGTTGTGCAGACTCGGGTTCGGGTTCTTCACAACAGCCGCGATGGCCTTGGCCGCGGCCTCGGGCGTCGGCGCGGTTTTGATCAGCTCTTCATCCTTGTTGATGAAGCGGCGGACGCGATCGTAGTAAGGGGAATCCTCGGCCGGGAGCGTGTGAATCTTGGCCGCGAAACTCGTGGAAACCTGCGCGGGTTGAATCAGCGCGGTCTTGATGCCGAAGGGCGCCAGTTCCAGGCGCATCGAAAGGACCAACCCCTCGACGGCGAACTTGCTGGCCGAGTAGATCGATTCGAAGGGGAAGGGGATCTGCCCGACGAGTGACGAAATCGCGACCAGCTTGCCGGCGCGGCGCTCGCGCATGTGCGGCACGAAGGCTTGGAACACTGCGGCTGTGCCGATGACGTTGATCTCAAGGCACTTGGCGGCCTTGGCCAAATCCACTTCTTCAAAGGGGCCGAAAAAGCCGATGCCGACGTTGGAAAGCACGGTGTCGACGTGGCCGAATTTTTCCAGGACTTGGTCGCGGAATGTGGCGATGCCGCCCAAATCGGTTACGTCGAGCGTCGCCAATAAAGAGTCGCCCGGCAGTTCGGCGCGCAATGACTCGATTCCCTCGGCGTCGATATCGAAACCGGCGATCGAATATCCGTCGGCGGCCAACAGTTTTGCCGTCTCGCGACCCATACCCTGAGCGATGCCCGTGATCACAACCACCTGCATTTTCGCCTCCTTGTTCAGTGATTCACCCTTGCACACCTTGCTCGCGCCACCACTGCCCGATCTGCCGCATCGACGCGCCAAAATCCGGGTATTGCGGCTCGAAGCCCGTGGCCGACAATGCCGACACATCCACTACGTAATCGCGGTCGAGATAAGCCACCGCGTCGTATTCCAAATCCGGGATCTTCCCCCGCACCGCCGCCACGGCACCATCGATCCTGGCCATCACCTTGACCAACGGCACCGGCAGGTGAAGTGTAGGCGACTTTTCGCCGAAGGTCTCGGCGGCCAACGTAAGCGCCTCGCCCAGCGTCGGGTAGCAGCCGTCGCCGATGTTGAAGGCCCGCCCGAAAGCGTCTTGGCAGCGCGAGAGATGTTCGACCGCGGCGGCCACATCCTCGGCCCGCACGTTCGACAACCGTTGCCGCCCGTTGCCCGGGATCGCCGCGATCGACGTGGGCCGCGAAAACGCCTTGCCCGCCCCGTCGTTGCAGCCGGGACCGTACACCGTGCACGGCCGCGTGATGATCCCCGGCAAACCTTGTTTGATCCGCTTCCAGACGACGTCTTCGCCGTCGCGCTTGCTGCGGCCGTAATTGTCCTGCGGTTGGCGTGAAGCGTTCTCCACAAAGGGTACACCGCGATACGGGCCGTAGACGCTGGTGGAGCCGACGTGCACGTAGCATTTAACCTTGGCGTCCAGCGCCAATTGGGTGATGCGTTCGACGCCCACGACGTTGGTCGGGCGCAGCTTTTCGTAGGGCGTGGAAAAATTACAGATCGCGCCGAGATGAAACATGCGGTCCACGCCGCCCTCGAAAAGGTGGGGCAGGGTTTCGGGCTTGGTCAGGTCGGCGGGCACGAATTCGACGCCCAACCGGTCGAAAAACGAGGTGTCCTTTTTGGGCCGGGCGGTGGCCCGTACGCGCCCGCCCAGGGCAGCCAGATGCGCGACGACGTACCGCCCCATGAAACCCGCCGCGCCGGTGACCAAGGTGATGCCCGGGTAATCCATGCTCAATCTCCGTCGAGGTTGACGGCGCGCAAGGTGCGGGCGTCGCCGTGTTGTTCGATCTCGCCGCGCGCGTGCCGCAGCCAATCCAGGAACATCTCGTTGAAGCGGATGCCCAGTTCGGTGGCGAGCCGGACGTAGATGTCGCGTCGCTGCCGTTCGGCGGTGAAGGCTTTTCGGAGCGCCAGTTGCGTTTCGTAGAACTCGATTTGCCCGTCGATCATCTCCAGCGCGCGGACTTTGTCGCCTAAGTCGAAAAACGTAAAGCGCAGCAAGAAGGGATCGCGTACGAACAGCCGTCGCTCGGGTTCGGCGCCAAGCCACGACAAGAATTCCTGCCGGCCTTTTTCGGTGATCGAATACAGTTTGCGGTCGGGTGAGTTGGACTTGGCCTCGACCGACATCGTGACCCATTTATCTTCGAGCATGCTTTTGAGGGCGGGGTAGATCTGGCCGTAATTGACGGTCCACATGAAACCGAAGTCGCGCTCGATGAGTTTCTTGATGCGGTACCCGTGCATTTCCTTGAATTGCAGCAGCCCCAATATCGCGTACTTGATCGACATTCGCGTCGCCTTCGCCGCTTAACCTTTGGTGAGCACCAAATCCTCGTAACCCATCTCACGCAGGACTACGGGGAACATCTTAAACGCCGCGCGAACCACCGGCAGCAGCTTGAGCATTGCTACCACGTTCCCGCCCTGCTTGACCTTGCCGCGCGCCACCGCCGCCACGGGATTTTCGTGGCCGTGCCAGAAGCTGTGGGAATGATCGGCCGCCTGCTTGGTCCACACGTCGGGCTTGAGATCGCACGGCCCTAAATAGAACGTGCCGTAGAAACCCGGCTGCGCGGACGGATTCTTCAAATCGATGGTGACTTCGGCGTCGGGGTCGGTGTAGATGAAGCGCACGATGATCCCGGCTTTGCGCATCTTCGCGCCGATTTTATCGTCCTGCAAAATGCGGCTTAGAAAGTGACCGTAGATTTCGTACAAGTGGTCCGCGTCGCGATAATATTCCCCCATGTCCCCTCCAGGTCTCGGCCGCATGTGCCTTGATCCTTTTCACCACTATAACAAAAGTATATAGCCGTCAAGGCGAAAACAAACCAGGGCGAGAAAGGGTGTCCGCGGCGGCGGCTTCCAGTTGAATCATTCGGTAGATGTAGAGCGTTTGCAGGTTGCACCCCGAGCAAAAATCGTAGAGGTCCTCCTCGTTGGCGGTGCGACCGTTGACCCAGTGGTGCTTGAGCACTTCGTCAACAAACAGGTGTGTTTCGATCCATCCCAGGATCAAGTCGATGTCGTTGAGATAGCGCTGCTCGCCGGTTGTCGCATACGCCAGCCAGAGACCGATCATCAAATAATTTTGGCTCGACAGCGTGGCGTAATCCTCGTCAACGGCCCCGGTTTCCTCGCGGCTGTAGGGCGAGTAGTAGTGATCGCCGGCATCGTCGCGCAGCGGCTGAATGCCCTCGTAGATATCGGCAAGGCGATCGGCGAACGTCGGGTCGCCGCCCAGCAGCAGCGCCCGGCCGTACGCCAGCATCATCGTTGCGTTGGGGTAAAGCATCAGCCGGTCGTCTCCCGGCGCGAAGCGGTACGCACCTAATTCGTCACTCCAGGCGCGGGCGTGGATATGCGCCAGCACTTCTTCGGCGCGGGCGAGGTGGGACGCGGCGTCCTCGGCCGGCCCGGCAATGACCAAGCCCAACTGCAACATGGCGATCATCGACGAAATCGCCGTCGGGCCGTACGTTGCACCGGCGAACTCCCCGGGTTGCGGCGGCAAATAGTCGTTAAACAGGGCTGCGAGGCGATCCAGGATATCAATCAACGTGCCCGCTGAATCGGCATATTGCGGCACGAGGACGAATTCAGGTAGCGATAGTATTGGATCGCGCGTTGAAAATCAAAACTTACGCCGGGAGACGAAGGCGGATTTCCCGCGTGCGCGCGCGACCGTTTGCTCAACTTGTATGTTGAGTGCTACCATTTTTTGGGGTCGGGCTAACGCCAACCGTCGGCAGGCGCAGGTGGCGCCGGGTGGTGCTGTACGGCGGAAGGGCAGGAAAGAAGGTGCTATGGCCTTGCTGATTATCACCAAGGCGAGCGGGAGCGAACAGTGCGTACCCTTGGTGAACGACACGCTGGTGATCGGTCGTGAACCGGCGTGCGATGTGATCTTGTCCGACACCAGCGTCTCGCGTCGACATGCGGTGATTGCGCGGCGCGAAGGGCATTTGTGGCTCGAAGATCTGGGCAGTAAAAACGGCACATTGTTGGACGGACGACCCGTCGACCGTATTGAATTGACGACCGATGCAGCGATCGAATTCGGCGACGTCCACGCAATGTTCGCCCTCGCCGACAACGCCCGCGACGCCGTGGATCAACCCGTCCGAGAGGAAACTATCGTCGGCCGGCGCGGCAATCACCAAGTGAACTCGGTCGACTTGGGCTTCCTAACCGAATTAGCTGAGGCGGCGGCTACGCGCGAGGATCCCCGCGACATGGCCGAGACCGTCATGGCCGTAATTCAAAGGCAGCTAAATTGCGAGAATGTCTACCTGGGTTTGTGTGACGCGCAATCCGGCGATATTCGACGCCACTTCCAACGGCGCGCTCCGGAAGTGCGCGACGATTTTGCCTACTCCCAAGCGATTGTCGATAAAGCCATCGCGCAGCGGGCAGCGGTGCTGGTGCGCGACGCCGCCGACAGTCGCCATTGGCGCCGGCGAGAAAGCGTGCTGAGCGGCGGCATTCGATCGGTGCTTTGCGTACCCTTGATTGCCGCGGGCAGGGTGGAGGGCGTGCTGTACGCCGACACCCGCAGTCACGTTCGCGAATTCACCGGTGAGGATTTGGCTTTGGCCGGCGCGGTTGCGCCCTTGTTGGGGGCGATATTCCGCAACTTGCAGGCGGTTCGCGCATTGCGGAATCACCGCGACGGGCCTGGCGCTGCGTTGAACGACGCACAACTGATTGGCCGTCACGAGGCGATCACCGAGGTCCGTCGCACGTTGGCGAAATTCGCATCCAAGGGAGACGCGCCGGTGTTGATCGAAGGAGAAAGCGGCACCGGCAAAGAGTTGGCGGCGCGCACGGTCCACCAGCTTTCGGACCGAGCGGCGAAACCCTTTTTAGAAGTGAATTGCGCGGCTGTTCCAAGGGAGTTGATGGAAAGCGAATTGTTCGGCCACGTCAAAGGCGCATTCACCTCCGCCGTGGGTAACCGCCGGGGCTTATTCGAATTGGCGTCGGGAGGCACGTTGCTGCTCGACGAACTGGGCGAGCTGCCCTTCGAACTGCAAGCCAAATTGCTGCGCGTGCTTGAAACCGGATCGTTTCGACCGATCGGCGCCGAGGCAGGCAAGCGCGTCAACGTGCGCATCGTTGCAGCCACGAATCGCAATCTGCATCAGATGGTCGAGGACGGGTCGTTCCGCCGCGACCTGTATTTTCGACTCAACGTCCTTTTCATTCGCCTGCCGGCGCTGCGCGAACATCCGGAAGACATTCCCGAATTGGCCGGCCACTTCCTCAAATTGTTGAGCGACAAAATCTCCACCCGCGTTACCGGGTTCGACGAAGCCGCGATGGCGAAGCTCGTCGCACACCCTTGGCCCGGTAACGGGCGCGAGCTTAAAAACGTCATTGAACGCGCGTTATACGCCTGCGAAGGGCGGACGATTCAAACCGAAGATCTCGTCGGCCTGACCGACGGCGCTTCGGGGCCCACAGCGGAGCAGGCCACGCCGGCGGACCGCATTGCCGCATTGGAAAACGAATTGCGCGACGCCGAAAGGGACCGGATACGCGAAGCGCTCGAGCGGCACCGGTGGAACCGAACCCAAGCCGCGAAGGAACTGGGGATTTCGCGCAAGACGTTGATCGCCAAAATCAAACTATTCGACTTGCGGTAATCCGATGACGCCGCACCCGCCAACTCATTTCGGAGCGTACAAGCTGCGGCGCAAGCTCGCCGATGGCGGCATGGGCCAACTCTTTTTGGCGCAGCGTGAGATGGCGGACGGCTTGGTCATGGAATGCGTGGTCAAAACGATTCGCCCGAGCCTGGCGCCGGATCCACGATACGCCGAAATGTTTTTGCGGGAAGCCAGAATATCGGCCTGCCTACGGCACCAAAACATCGTCCAAATATTTGACTGCGGCCGCGACGAAGCGGGCACCCTGTTTCTGGTCATGGAATACGTCGCCGGGCGTAATTTACAGGAAATATTCGATCGCACGTTCGCGATGGGGCAACGCCTCTCGGCGGTCGAAGCTCTGCGATTGGCCGTAGAAATACTAAAAGGGTTGGAGCACGCGCACGACCGGTGCGATGAAAACGGCACGCCTCTTGGAATCGTTCACCGGGACCTGACGCCGAACAACATCCTGATTTCCAACGCCGGCGAAGTGAAGATCGCGGATTTCGGTATCGCCAAAGTGGCCTTCGGTGACACAACGGAGCGCCACGACCTGCGCGGCAAGTTTCACTACATGGCGCCCGAGCAAATCGAGGGACGCAACATCGACGCCCGCGCAGATTTGTTCTTGGTGGGGATCGTGCTTTACGAGGCGCTGACAGGTGTCAAACCTTTCGAGGCCGATTCAATTCGCACCTTGCTGGGTCGCATCACCCGCGGTGAATATCGTGACGCGACTGAACTGGTGGACCTCCCCGAGCGTTTGGGCGGTTTTTTGCGGCGCGCGCTGCAACGTGACGCGGCGGTGCGTTTTCAGTCGGCGCGCGAGATGCTTGCCGCAGCCGAGCGCATCCTGTTGGATATCGGGTCGGGAACCAGCTCGGTAACGCGCGACGTGTACGTTCGCCTTTTCGGCGCGACGGACGCGGCCGAGGTTGGTGAGCCTTACAAGGACGGCCCCATCGAAACGCGAACCGTCCATCACAAGCCGACCCCCGTTTTCACGCGACGATGGTGGGTGGCAGGTGTCGTGATCGCCGCGGCGATCGTGGGCCTGTCGTTGATGGCGTGGTGGCCGCCCGGCGCGCCGGACCTCGTGCCGGAAGAAGCGCCGACCGTAGCCGACGTACCGGTTGCGCCGACGACGGAACCGCCGACGACGCCGGCAACCGAACCGCCCGCTACGGCCAAACATTCGTCTACCGTGGCGGCGGCGGTACCGGTTAGCGCCGATCCGGGTCGCGTTATCATCGGCGATTTGATGCCTTACGCCCGGGTATACGTCGACGGCGCGTACTACGACGATACGCCGACCGGTGCGATATCGTTGCAACCGGGCGTCCATGAGATCAAATTGGTCAATCCGAATCTTAAAAAGACATCCACGGTCCAGGTGAAGATCGAGCCCGGCAAAACCCGCCCCATCTACATCTGGCCGTGAGTGCGTGTTACCCGGGCGTGACGATTCGTTACCTGCGTTACACAGATAAGGGTGGGCGGAGCGCCCATCGCCGACTCGCGAGTCCGTGCGTGCGATGGCTCGAAACCCTCGAAAACAAAGGCGTATGGCGTCTATTGCAGTCGACGAACAGTTGTTGGCACAACGCTTGCTCTTTGTTTGGATCGAACGTCGTTCTACTCGCCGCAGACTGCCAAGGAAGGATCGACTATGAGGTGGCGGAAACCGTTTCTACGTTGGCTGCTCGTGATCCCGCTTTTCGTCGCGGCGACGGCCTGGCCGTGTCACGCGGAACCGACTTGCTCCTCGTTGTTTGACCAAGCGTGTCGAGCTTACGAGAAGCTGGATTACGCGGAGGCGCAGCGCTTGTTCAACTTGGCGTTGGAACTGCCCGACACTTGTTCCCGTAACGAGTTGACCAGGCTGCACGTCCTGCAAGCGAAAATTCACCTTGTCAATCAACAGCAGCGGGCGGCTGTCGAACAAATGAAGCGCGCCCTCGAAATCGACCCCTACCTCGTCGTCGATCCATTCAGTCACTCGCCGAAGGTGCTGAAAGTCTTGGACCAGGCGCGCGAAGAGTTGAAACAGGAACATCGCTTTCCCACGGCCGACAAAGTACCCGTATCTACGGATGTCGAACCTGACGACGGACACGCCGAGGACAACAACGGACCGGTCGCTTGGACCCTTTTCGGCATGGGATCGGCTTTCGCGGTCGGCTCGGGCGTGACGTTGGCCTTGGCGTACTACGAAGAAGCGGAGCAGTTCGACGCCGCCGATCGTAAAGATCGCGACGCCCGCGACGAGCATTACCGAAACGCCAAATCCTACGCGTTGGCTGCTGGCATTAGCGGCACGGTTTCGGCCGCCACCTTGGGCGCGGCGTTCTATTGGCTATGGAAAGACAATCGCGATCGACACGGCAACTTGCACGGGCTTTCCGAAAACGTGTGGATCGCTCCCATACTCACGCCTGACGGTACCGGTGTTGCCGTCGGCATCGAGTTCTAAGCCGTGAACTTTGAATTACGGCGCACGAACGGAGGAAGAACCGTGAAAATAGTCAAAACCGCTTTCTGGCTTGCTGTTTTATTGTCGTTGTTCGTCGCGGCCGGTTGCGTTCGATACGCTTCCATTGACGACGAGAAAGAAACACTCAACGTGAACGTACCGGCCGATAGTGTGCAATGGACCGCGACCGGCGTGTCCGTTCAAGCCGGCGATTCTTTGCGAATCGTTGCGTCCGGCACCGTCGACCTGGGCGCCGGCGGCAGCGACGTGCCACCCAACGGCGTCGATCAGGTCTGCCCCGACCCGTGCCCGCTGCCCTCAGCCAACCGCGGCGCTTTGTTGGCGCGCATCGGCCAAGCGAGCGCGAAGGCCGCAGGTAGCGGCGAGGATTGCCTCTTTGTCGCGGGCGCTTCCTTCAACGACAATGCGCCTTGCGTTGGGGGGCTATTTTTCATCGTGAATGACTCGGACTACTCGGATAACAGTGGCGCGTATTCCGTCTCCGTGACGCGTGAACCGACCGAAGATGATGATGATGACGACGACAATGACGACGACGATGACGATAATGACGATGACGATAATGATGACGACGATGACGACAACAATGATGACGACAATGATGACGACGACGACAATGATGACGATGATGATCTGACGAATTACCAAGACGCCGACGTCCTTTGGCGCAACGGGCCGTCAAGCGATAACCGGGTCCTATTCAATCTGCTGGCGGGCGGAGCGCCGGGGGAAACCGGTATCGCGCTGGCCCGCGAGGCCGGAGGCGATCTGATCCTCGCCGCCGACCGCGAAAAATTCGTGTTGCTCTACACTCTGGGAGCCGACACCGCGACCGAAATAGATTTCTTCTCGCTACACGGTCGGACCGCCCCCGCTGTGGCGATCGATTCGAACGGCGAATGGCACGTGTTGCTCTTCGAACAAGTCAGCGTCGCGGCTGACGCACCGCGCGCGGTGTACCACTACTTCACCGATCAGGACCAATGGCGGCTGGAGACCCGGTACCAGAACGATCCGATTATGTCGCTGCACAACCGCTTGCGCTTTGTCCTGGATTCCGCGGACGTTGTGCATCTGGTCGGCACGCATTTTACCGACAACAGACCGGTCTACTACACCAACGGAGGCGGAGGTTCGACGTATTGGTCGGACGCCTACGCGGGCGAACACGCCGCATATTTGCCGGATGTCGCCGTTGATAGTGCCGACAAAGCGTACGTATGCTACGTCGCCGCCGACGGTGGAGGGCTCCACTACTCGACCTTCGTCGACGAGGAGTGGGAAGACGAGTTGATCGCTCCCGTCGGCGCGGGCGCCGCGATCAGCCGGATATTAATTGATGACACCGACACGGTTCACGTTTTCGTCGCCGAGGACGGCGGCGTGACGCATTGGACACAGGGCGAACCGTGGACCGAAGAGACCATCGCGGTTTCGACGACGATTACCGAATTCCACACCGTGGAAGTTGTAACGGACGATGCCGCGAACTTCCGGTTCACCGCGACGGTCACCGAATCCGACACCGTCACGACATGGAACAGTTTGTACTACGCCGCGCAAGACGGCGGAACCTGGAACGTCGAACAGGTACTCACGGATAACGGGGCCGCGACACCTTTCGTGGGCAATACTCACGCGATGGTGCTGGACGTGCAGGGCGAACCGCAAATCGTTTACCACAACACGGCCGATCAAGATCTGCATTGGCTTCGCGTCGACCAAACGAAGGCGTGGTTGGACGATGTGATTTCCCATGCCGGCCGAGTAGGCGCCGGCACCGATGTGGCACTGGATACCGACGCGCAACCGCACGTGGTTTATGCCGCAGACAAAAAGGCGAAGCACTTGATGCGCACGGCGGACAAATGGCTGGGTGCCGAAGTGGGGACGGCCGACGGCGAATTCGTCGATACCACGATTTCGCTCAATACTGCCGGGGCTTTGGTATTGGGGCTCTATGACGATGGCGCCGACGAGTTATCGATCGCGCGCCGGGTGGCGGGTAATTGGAACCTATCGGCCATCGCGTCCGGCGGCGCGGGCGAGGGCCACGACATGGCCGTGGATTCCAACGGCGCGGCCCACGTGTGCTACCGCGACGACGAAGACTCGCTGGTTTATGCCACGGATGCCTCGGGATCGTGGACGGCCCTGGTGATCGACAGCCAGTTGCCCGACGGCCCGACGGGGATATCGCTGGTCGTGGATGCGCTGGACTTCGTCTACGTGAGCTACGTCGACCCGGCCAACTTGGTGTTGAAGTACGCAGACAACGTCACCGGTTCGTGGGCGACGGAAGTCGCGTACAGCCACAGCGGAATGAGACCGCACTCGGCGCTGGGCATTTCGCCCTCCGGCGTGGCGGCGATCGGCTTTGCGATACAAGTCGAGCCGGAATTCGCGGGCTTCTATCTGATCGAAAACGAATTGGGAAGTTGGCAAATGCACGGGACCGAGCAGATCGACCACGAATCCCAGAGCGCCGGAATGGCCGGTGTGTTTGTCGACGCCGATAATCAGGCGCACGCCATCTTCAACGCCGGCGATACCGAGATGTTCTATCACGCAACCTGCGACGAGGGCGAAATCGCGCAAATCATGTACGGCGCTGTCGATGGCCGCGATATCTCGGTATCCTTCGACGAACAGGGTAATTGGGTCCATTTCACTTTCATCAGCAACGGCGCCTTGCTGCACGCGAAAACCACGCCACTGTGCCGGGCGGAAAGCCATTGGCGATTCATCTGCAACTTGACGGCGAGCCAAGTGTCCAGCATCGGCTGCAACTGGCAATTCAACGATGCCCAAGGTCACGTGTTGGATAACTTCGGCGTGATCGATTGGTGCGAACGAACGGAGAGCGAGTACGAAGGCCAAGGGCTCAATTCCCTCTTCTGGTCGACGATGTCCGCCGCCGCGATGCCGTGGCAGCCGCCGGATTGCGACTGGGATTACTTCGTAGAAAACGCCCTCGATCTACCGGCGCCGGCGGCGGGCCGACCGACCACTGTGGCTACCTTATACGCGTGCAATGTGCCGTTCCTGTTGGGCGAGGGCCCTTACTATGCCTTACCCGAAATCGACGCCCGTGCCTTGTGCGTGGACTGGGACGAACGTGATTGGGAATGCCTGCAGGGCTGCGTTACCGCGAATCCATGCAACGATCCGCCGACCCCGGAAGAGACGGAATCTCTCCGCACTTGTGTCGACATGTGTAGCTGAAAAAGCTCTCTGTCTCGTTTCGTTAGGCCGCTCTTTTTGGGAGCGGCCCTTTTTTTCCTCCGCCGTCGCCACCGATAAGGCACGCGTGAACCGTAATGGCCAATGCGCCGATCAGGTGGACATTTCCCCGAGTTGACACGGCCGACAGCCCGGTTATAGGATATCGGAAATTGGTCGAACCAATATACCAATCGCCTTTGAAAGTACGGAAGGAGTGTCGAGAATGGCCAAGGCAGCGAGGAAACAGGCAGACCCGGTTCCGAACGGCAAAGAAAAAATGTGGGACTCCCTGGGGCCGATCAAACGCGGGCGAATTTCCGACACGATCCTCGTTCAATTGGTGCACTTGATTCTAGACGGTGAACTGGAGCCGGGCGACAAATTCCCGCCCGAACGCGAGTTGGCCATGCAATTCGACGTCAACCGCGCCAGCCTGCGGGAAGCCCTACGCCGGATGGAGGCCATGGGGTTGGTGCGGGTCCGCCAGGGGGGCGGCTTCTACGTTCAGGATTACAACAGCCATGGAGGCTTGGAGTTCGTGTTGTTCCTCGTTGAACACGGAATACACCTCGACCGCAAGATGATCGCGGACCTAGCCGACATGCGAATCCGGTTTGCGAAGATGCTTCTCTCGGCAGCCGTCGAGCGAATCGACGAGGAGTCCCTGGGCGATTTGGAGCGAACGGTAGGCGATATCGAAGGGGCGACGGTGGAGGACCGTTACAGCGGACAGCCGGACTTCGCGTTTTATCGCGAGTTGGCCCGGGCCACCCGCAACCAGATATTCGCCTTTTCGCTAAACACCGTCCGCGATGTCATGGCCAAAATCATCGGCCTTTATTTCCGGGTGGGCGGGGATATGGACGCCGCGCTGGACCTTTACCGCGGGCTGATTGAATCGCTCCGTCAGCGGGACGAGAAAAGGGCGCACGAGTTGCTCGAGATACAGGCGAAAGTGGACGACGCGCGTCTTTTCGCCTTTTTAGAAGAGATGGAATGATGAGTAACGACCCGAAGGAGGGAAGGATGAAGTACGGCATTCGGATCGCGATCATTTTGGCGGCGCTTTTGTTTTTCATCTCGTTTGTCACGGCGTGTGGCGACGATGACGACGACAACGACAACGATGACGTCGGCGACGATGATGACGACGTGGCTGACGATGACGACGATAACGATGACGATGACGACAACGACGATGATGACGACGACGATGATGACGACGACGACGATGATGATGACGACAACGATGACAACGATGATGACGACGATTCCGTCATGACGCACGAATTCAGCATCAAGACCTACTCACCTTCCGCGGTTTTGTCGTATTTGCCGGAATTCGCGGCACGCGGTTTTCGCCTCTATCTCGGGATACACCCCAGCAACATCGGTTCGCAGGCGTACATCGACACGCTGACCGAGGCCGAAAACTTGGGAGTTCCCGTCACGCTTTGCCCGGCTCCTTCTTCGGGGTCGTTCGCTAACGAAGATACCGTCGACCTCTTTGAGGTGGATGCAAACGCCATCCTGGACTGGACGGAAACCATCACCACCGCCATCGACACGGTGTCGGTCAACATGGAACTCGGCCCGCCGCACGACGCCGAAATTCAGGAAGCCTGGGCCAACGGAGACTTCGCGCTGCTGGTGGAAATCTTCCTGGAACTTCTGGACCGCGAGCGGTTTGCGACATCGGTGGAGAAATTCCAGACGATTGTCGAGGATTTTCAGGGCCGTGGGTACGAGGTTCAGATCACGACCTTCCCGTTCCACATGGATGACCTTGCCGACGGGGACACGGACATCCAGGACGTCTGCAACTCGCCCATGTCCGGCATCGATTGGGATCGTGTCGCCCCGTGTGCCTATTCAACCGAATACGCGCATTACCTGGGGACCTTTGAAGCGTCGCCGTACTTCGTATACGCGTACGCGAGCAAGGCCCGCGAGTATTTCGGCGACGCCGCCGTGGTGGATATTGGCCTCGTGCGAACCAGCGGCAACAACGGATACGATACGCCCGAACAACTCGAGGCGGATATCGCCGCGGCCAAGGCGGCGCGCATTCGGCGGATCGAGATTTTCAAATTTTCCGGCATGCTGGAGTATCCCGACTACGATTTCGCTGATTGGGCCGACGCGACGCTCGTGGAACCGGCGGTTCCCCCAAATGAACCGGCGATCGACTTGATGCTGCTCGGGGCGCGCTTGGTCGATCTAGTGCTGAATTTCATGCAGTAACGTGCGCGGTTCGAATCGCAGGGCAAACGATTTCGGCATTTCCGCCTAGCTGGGCATGTCGCCGCGCTTGATGCGAGGGTGGCGGGGCCCGGTCACTTCCGAGAGCGTGAATAGGTTTTTTAAAAACCAGAGAAAGCTTGGGCGAAGAATCATTCCCGCCATGCGCCGCAGATGCCAGAAGACGCCTTTGGAGAGAATGCTGCCGTATTCTTTTTCGAATGCGGTGCCGGGATAGGGGAAGAAAGGATAAATGTACGTCGGCTGACCAATGCGGTTGATGGCGTGCAAATGGCGGAACGTCGTCCATTCGTCGCGCAGCGTCTCGCCCGGTAGCTGATAGGCGAAATAGAAAAGCCCCTCGATGTCGCGGCGCTTGAGCAACCGCCCGACCCGCAGAGCTTCATGGAACTCAACGCCGTGTCCGATCCGATCCGCGATGCTTTTGACTCCCGAGACGACATCGATATGAAAGCGCACGGCTTTCGAACGGGCATATTCATCCACCGCGGCTTCGTCGACCGAAGGCAGCGGCTTGAGAAATCCTTCCCAACTCGCCGGAAAATCCAGGCGCTGAAAAAGCGACATCAATTCCCGGCTGCGTTCCGGCGGGTCGTTGCCGACGCCGTCGATTAAGATGAAATGGCGCACGCCTTTATCGCGCAGGAACAGAAGGTCTTGCTCGACGTGCGCGAGCGGCCGCAACCGTTGCCCCGACCCGCGCAAAAACGAGCTGGGACAATACGAGCATTGCCAATTGCAGCCGCGGTAACTCTGCAAACCGACTAAATACGCCGAATCGTCAAAACGAAGGCCCTCGATGTCGCAATAGGCCGGGATCGCCTCGCCGTCCAAGAACTTCGGGGGATAGTTGCACGCCACGCCGCTCGCCGTGCGGTAGCAGAGGCCGGGGATGTCCGCGAGCGCGTGCCCTTCCACAAAGCGCTCCATGGTGATCTCGCCTTCACCGATGGCGCCGACGTTGAGTTCGGGGACCCAGCGGAAAATCGCCGGTTGAAACAGCGAGAAACCGGGCCCGCCGACTATCGGGTCCACACCCAGCCGGTTGAGTTGCACGACAAGCTCGCGCAGCGACCGAAAACGTTCCAGCCAAAACATCGGGAGCACGTTGCGGTAACTGATCCCCACGACGTCGAAGCGCCGGCGCGCCAGCAAGGCGAACAAATCCTCGCGACGCTCCAAATTGAGATCCACGACGCGTACGTGGTGACCGCGGGACGCCAGGTGACTGCCGATCGCGGCGAACTGAATCGGCAGGATTCGCGGCATGCCCTTGGCGTGGAAGGGGAAATTGATCAGCAACACATCCGCCATCGTGCTCTCGTTCCTTTACGTGATGTGGTCCCGCAACCACGCCACGGTTTCGGGTAGGCCTTCTTGAATTGACGGATATCGGAGCCGCAGATTCAAGTCCGTTTTCAAACGCCGATTCGAAAACACGGCGTCGTGAGTCAAGAAATCGTAAACACCCCCCGCCAGCGGGGGCTCTGCACGCCATGTCTGCATGGCGTCCAATACGGCGGCCGCCGCGCGCTGCAACACCAAGGGCGTCTGTCGCAGGCGCATCGGCATGTCGCAGAGTTCGGCCAGACGCCGGACAAAATCGGCGGGCGTGGTGCCGCAATCGTCAGCGGCATTGTAGACCGTCACATCGTCGCCTTCGAGATCGACCGCGGTTGCCAGGATTTGGGCGACATCGGCAACGTGGACGGTGGGCAGGCGAACGTCGATCCGACCGGGGAAGGGCAGGCCGAGCCGACCCATGCGCCGGGCCCAACGAACAAACCACACCAGATAGTGCGCGCCCGGTCCGTAAATTGTCGAGCCGCGGATGATCGTCGCCGGCTGCCCCGCTTCGAATACCGCCTGCTCGCACCCTCGCTTGTAACGGGTGTAAGCGTCGTCGACCAAGTGGTTGGCGAGAGGCTCGGTGTCTTCGTCGGCGGGACAGGCGCTCGGCGGCGCGACGGTCGTCACGCTGCTTACCAGCACGAAACGCCGCAACCCCGAACTTCGCGCGGCGGCCAGCATCTCCCGAACGAGCGATACGTTTCGCGCGGTGGCATCGGGCAGCGAAAGGCCGATTTCTCCGACATGAATCACCGCATCGGCGGCGGCGACGGCTTCGCGAACCCCGGCAAAATCGGTGAGGTCGCCGACGAACACCTCACAACCCAACTCACGAGCCTCGGTGATGTCGCTCGACGAGCGCGCGAACAACAGCACGTCGCGGTTTCGCCCGCGCAGTTCGCGTAACAGATGGCGGCCGACGAATCCGGTGCCGCCGGTGACCAGGATGCGCATTCTCAGTTCCTCCGGGCCGGCGGTCGCGGGCCGCGCACGATTTCCCACGCGATGCGATGACCGTGCGGCAACGCGGCGCGAATCAGGCCGGCCATCGACCGGTCCGCCGCCAGGCCGCGCGATACGGCGGCCACCAAATGGGGGCTTCGCGCCAAGAGAGTCGCGGCAATGTTGAGGCGACGTGTGGACGCGGCGATGTCGGCCTGCCGGGCGCCCTTGATGAGCCGCTCGCCGAATTGGTCGCGCCAGCGGCTCTCGTAGTCCTCCGGTCTGCCTTCGACGATAGCGTCCGCCGCTGCGACGGCACCGCGAATGGCGTAGATGATTCCCTCGCCGTTGGCCGCGTCCGTGTGTCCGGCGGCGTCGCCGATCAAACAGAAACCCGGTCCGCTTGCCGGGCGATCAAAGAATCCTGGTGAACTCGGCGAGGGTTGCAGTCCAAACCAAGGCACAAAATCGGACGGCCATTCGGTCGCATACTTTGCCGCGAAGGCCGCCAACCGCTTTGTTAGCCCGACGGCGCGATCCGCGCGGCGCGCGAGGACGAGTTGCGCGAAATCTCTGCCCGGCAAGCGAAATACGATGCCGCCTTCGGGCAGAAAGATCGTGTCCAATTCGGCAGGGCGAACATCCGGGTACCGGCGACCCGCTCCCGCAATGAGATCGCGGGGATTGAACTTTCCCAGAAGTTCGCGTCGTACGACGCTGCCGGCGCCGTCGGCTCCGATAAGGAAGTCGGCCCGCTGCTCGCCTTCTTCGGAGGTGACAATCCACTGCTTGCCGTCGCGCCGGAGGCTTTTGACACGCTGCTTGACCCACCGGGCGCCCGCGGCGATGGCCCGCTGTAACAAAAACCAATCGAATTGCGCGCGATCCACCAAGTCAAACTGAGTTGCCGCGAGCTTGCCCGGCACGACGAAGGACTTGCCGTTTGGCGCCGTGTAACGGCGGTCACCGACAAACTCCTCCCGATCGGTGAATTCCGCGACAACCGGTTCGAATGGCGCAACGTCATGGCTGAGGAAACCGGAACACGGTTTGAAGCGCGGATGGCTGTGATCGAAGAGGGCGACGGCGATGCCACGTTCGGCAAGCCGGCGTGCGACCACCGCGCCGGCGGGACCGCCACCCACGACAATCACGTCCCAGGTTTTCGCTTGGACGCTCATGTCGGAGACTTCCACGGTGATGCGAGTTTTGCGCGAAACCAAGCCCACGCGGCGCTCGCGAGATCGCGGAGCAGGAATCCGAAACCGGTGCGCATGTGACTCATCCGCAACGAACGACGGCGCAAGTGCCGGGCGATCATCCGCGGCCGTAAATAGTAGGCGAACATCATCAACCGTTGCCACAACAACAAGGTGGTCGCGCTCATGCCGCCGGGCACGACGGTGACGCGGCGCTGTTTGTCCGAAGATCGAAACCAAGCGCAATAGGTTTCGGGGTCGAAGTCGCGCATCAGTTCTTCCCGATGGCGTTCGAATAATTCGCAGCCGGGGTACGGAATGGCGACGTTGAATTTCGCCATGTCGCAATCCAGTCGTTTCGCCACTCGAAACGTGCGGCGCAGGTGACTCGTGTTCTCGCCCGGCAAACCGATCATGAACAGCCCGAAGACGTGAATCCCGGCTTCGCGGGCCCAGCGCGCGACGTGGTAAGCCTGTTCGAGCGTCGTGCCCTTGCGCGTTTCCTTCAAAACTTTCGCGTCGCCGACTTCGAAACCGAATTC
Organism: Candidatus Lernaella stagnicola; assembly: GCA_030765525.1. NCBI lineage: Bacteria > Candidatus Lernaellota > Candidatus Lernaellaia > Candidatus Lernaellales > Candidatus Lernaellaceae > Candidatus Lernaella > Candidatus Lernaella stagnicola. Next base: position 62,743 of record JAVCCK010000002.1, on the reverse strand, counting down.
CAGGTTGGTGCACCCCGCGCTCGCCATTTCGAAGATCAGTTCGCGGTCCGCCAGGCTGACGGCCAACTCGGCCGACCAATGCAAATCGCGATGCAATCCCGACTCGCGCATGGCGTTGCAGAAGGCGATGCCGTCGGCGCGACGTGTGGGAAAGTTGGCGTCGAGAAAAACGAAATTGCGAATTCGGAACTCTGACTGGAGAAACCGAACTTCCTCCAGCACATGTTCCACCGGCCGGGTTCGCACGCCCTTATGAAAAATCTCCTGACCGCAAAAGGTACATCGCATGGGGCACCCGCGCGATGCGAGAATCGGCAACGTGCGCCCGAACAAACCGAGCGTCGGCGCCTCGGCGTAAACGTCCAACCCGTCGGTCAAACATTCCCAGGCCGGGAAGGGCAGGCTCGTCAAATCGGCGACCTGTTCGTGGTCCGGATTCACCACGATTTCGTCGCCGTCGCGAAAACTCAATCCGGCGACGTTCGTGAGTGGCGACTTAGTTTCCACGGCAGCGAGCAGTTCGGCGAAAGGCGTTTCGCCCTCGCGTCGCACGATACCATCAGCGGCCTTTTCAGCGAGGATCTCGCGGTGAAAAATCGTGGGGTGAACACCGCCGAGGACGGTCATGCCGCGGCCGCCGCCGTCCCGGTATTGCTTCAGAATGCGACGGGCCGTCGGGTATGCGGGGGTCAGGGAGGTGATGCCGACCATGTCGGCCGCCGCCGCCGTCAACCGGCTTACCAGGGAGCGCTCGTCCTCGCGCGTGGCGAACTGGTCCCACACCTCGACCTCGTGTCCGCGACCTTTGGCGATCGCGGCCAACGCGGCCAGCGAGAACGGCGGGATCGGTTCCATCAATGGATGTCGGCCGCCGTTGTTTGGGTTGATCAGGACTATTTTCATTGTGCAGATCGTTTTCCGAAGTTCATTCGGCGGATGATTCGCCGGTGACGGTCCATCTTAGGTAAGGGCCGGAGCAACCGCAAGTGAAACAGCCGGACGGGAGGCGCGAAGCGGTCGTCTGATTCGCAAAAATCAGATCGTCGTTAACTTTACCGGCCGCCGTCGCCCTCGTCTCTTGCCTCGTCGCGCGGTGAATCCAAGAAGTTGAATGTTGCTTTCAATGCCGAAATGGGTTGAAATGCGAAACGTCGAATTGCTAGGGTTTTGTCCCGTCCGCACCGGATTGACGACTTCGAACAAGGGTACGACTCAAGATGAAAATCGTCCTGATCAACGCGTTGGCCAACAAGGAATTCTTGCTTTACAGCGAGGTCTTTCAGCTCGAATTGGTGAACCTCGGCTACCTGTCGGCGGTGCTGTTGCGGGACGGACACGAAGTGGAAATCATCGATCAGATGCTCCACCGGATGGCCGACGCCGAGGTAGTCGACCGGGTCGAACGTTTCCGGCCGGAGGTCGTCGGCCTGACCATCACGACGGCGAATATCAGCAAATCGCTGGAATTATCCACCGCGATCAAGGCGCGAACCGGGGCCACGATCGTTTGCGGCGGGTATTACCCGACCCCGTTTCCCGAGATCGTCAAGCACGACGAAATCGACCTGGCCGTCCTTGGCGAAGGGGAGAACACGCTGCGCGAGATCGTCGACCGGCTCGGACGAGGCGAAGACTTGCGCGGGATCGCCGGCACCGCTTGGTTGGATGAGGGCGCGGTTCGCGAAGGCCCGAAGCGCGAGAGAATCAGCGATCTGGATTCGCTGCCCTTCCCGGATCGCCGTTTTTCGCGGCCGGACATGATGCGTGTCGGTTTTCTTTCCAGCAATCAGGCCAAGGACCGTTCGCTGCCGGTTGTCACGTCGCGGGGCTGCAATATGAGTTGCGGTTTCTGCGCTAGCCCCGTCATGTGGCACGGCGTCTGGCACGGCCGTTCGCCCGAAAACGTCATCGAAGAAATCCGCGAATTGCGCAACAAGCTCCGCGTCAATTTCCTCTTCTTCCAAGACGAAGAACTCAACACCGACCGCGACCGCGCCATGACGATTTACCGCCGCATGCGCGAAGAAAAATTCGGCATGAAGTGGACGACGCAAACCTCCATTCACTTCATGGACATCGAGTTAGCCGACGCGATGATCGACTGCGGCCTGAATACCCTTTACCTGGGCTACGAATCCGGCGCGCGTGAAATTCTCGACAAGATGCCGAAGCGTTACAGTCTGGACAAAGCCCTGATGTTGAACGAGCACCTGCAAAAGCGCGGCGTGTTCACGACCGGCAATTTCATGCTGGGCTTCCCGTGGGAAAGCCGGGAGACGTTAAAACAAACCTTCGCTTTCGTGCGCAAGTTGAACCTCGATATTTCGATCGTCATCTATTACCGGCCGCAACCGAAAACTACTTTCGCCGACTTGGTGACCCGGGAAGGATTCTTTGACCCGGCCACCTTCCAGGAAACCAACCACAACCCCTTCGCGCCGCCGATGCCGACCTATCACCTGACCAGCAAAGAGGTGGAGCGCGCGGCCATGACCTTCATGGTCTCGACCTATCTGCGGCCGACCTACTGGTTCCGCGTTTTGTATCGAATCATTCGACAACCGGTTCGCTTGCGCGCCTATTGGGGATTCGCGTCGGTCGTGCTCTCCAGCACGATAAGGGCGCTGACGTGGAAGTATCTGCGGCGCTCGCCGGCGGATTCAGCCGCGAAGTGACAAGCGTTCGGTCCGGTCGGGTACGCTAATCCAGGGAAGAAAAAACCTCGCGCGCCAAGCGCCGTCGATTTCGTTCGAATCGGTCGATCATCACACCGCGATGGAAAAGCGACTCCCAAACGGTGATCGCCAGGTGGGCAAGGGCGTTCTTCGGCCCGAGCCACCAGAGTTTCCAGAGCAAAAGGTTTTTCACAAAATACCAATTCGCTCTTCGCTTCAGGCGATTGCGCATCACGAGTGTTTTCAGGTCGTTGATGTGCTCGAGGGAAAAATCGCCGCGGCGGTAATCGGCGTGAGGGTTGCCGAGTTCCAAATCCGCCGGGAGTTCACCCAACATGGCTCGCAGTTCGGTCCCTTCGTAGGGGCTGACCGATTGAATCGAGACGAAATCGACATCCAACTGCTCCGCGTACGCTACTGTCGTTTCCATCTCCTCTTCGGTTTCGGTGGGAAAGCCGAGCAGGAAAAACGCCCAGGTATGCAATCCGTAGCGCCGCGCCAGATTCGCCGCCCGCTCCGCCTTTTTCAAATCGAGGTTCTTGCGAATCAACTTCTGCAGGCGCGGAACGGCGGTCTCGACAGGAATGGCCAGGAAGTAGCAGTTCACTTCGGCGAGCAGCTTGACGAAAGGTTCGTCCAGCAAGTCGGCCCGGATACCCGAACCGAAACCGACCGACGCCGCGGGCAGTTCGTCACGGACGCGAGTGAGGATCTCCGTGGCACGATCGTAATCCCAGTTGAACAAGTCCTCGTTGATTTCGAAACGGCGAATGCCGTCGCGGTCGTACAGCAGGTGCATTTCTTCCAAGACGCGGTCGGGCGAGCGAAAGCGATACTGACGACCGAAATGATTGTGGCAGAAGATGCATTGAAACGGGCATCCGCGGCTCGTGAACACCGCGGCATACGGCGAACGTTGAAAGCACATCGACATGAATTTGCCGTAGCGCGCGAAATCAATGCGGTCCCAGGCAATGAAGGGCAGCTCGTCCAACGAATAGGAAATCGGGGCGGACGGATTGAGGTGCAGGCCGCCGTCTTCCCGATAAGCAAGGCGCGGAATGCTGCGGTAATCTTCGCCCGCGGCCAGCGCCCGCACCAAGGCCGGCAGTGCGTCTTCGCCCTCGCCATGAACGCCGAAATCTACCGAGGGGCAATCCATCGCGTTTTCATGATTGGCGCTGACGAAGGGGCCACCGACGACAACGGGCACGTGGGGCAATCTCTTTTTGAAAAAGTCAGCCACCCGGTGGGCGAAGCGCAATTGGTGGGATGCGGAGCTAAGCCCGATGACGTCGGGTTGCCGCGCGACGATACGCTCGAGTTCGCGGCGAATGTCCCGCGGCTTGACGATCAACAGATCAAGCGCGGCGCACACCTCGACGCCCTGCTTCTCCAACACGCTCGTGAGTTGATAGATTCCCATCGGCATCGTGACGCAAGGATTAACCTCCGAGACGTATTCCGTGCGGATCAGCGCGACCCCGGACATCAATCCTCCTCGCGGCCGGCTGCGAGACTAGCCACGGTCGCACGCCAGTGCTTCGAGGGTTTTGCGCAAGACTTCGGCCCGCTCTTTCTCCAGGCTGGGTACGGTGTATTTGCGTCGACCCAGCAGCCCTTCGCGCAGGAGGTTGAACGCATGGCTGATTACCTGCCGGGGGCCCATCCACCAGAGTTTCCAGAACGCAATGTTGAAGAGGAAATACCAGTTGGCCGGATTGCGCAGTTGCCGGCGCATCACGCGCAATTTGCGGTCGTTGAGGGAGTTGACCACGCCGTCGGTATAGTCGGCGTGAACGTTGCCCAATTCACTGCCGACCGCGTGGGAGCCGAGCATCTCCCGCAGTTGTGTGCCTTCAAAAGGATTGGAAGTCTGAATGGCGCGGTAGTCGATGTCCATCGCTTCGGCGAAGTCGATCGTCGCTTCCATTTCCTCGCGCGTTTCACCCGGGAAGCCGATCATGAAAAAGCCCCACGTGTGAATGCCGTATTTGCGCGCTAGGCGGGCTGCTTCAACTGCCTTGGAGATGTCGAGATTCTTACCGATGACCTTCTGCATGTGCGGCACGGCGGTTTCCACCGGGATCGGCAGGAAATGACACCGCACGTCGCGCATCAGTTTGAAGATTTCCTCGTCGAGGCGGTCGGCACGCAGACCGTTGCCGAAACCGACGCGAACCCCGGGCAGTTCGTCGCGCATGCGGGTGAGGATTTCCACGGTGCGCGCGTGGTCGAAATTGAAAATGTCGTCGACGAACTCAAAACGCCGCAGGCCGTATTCGCGCCACAGCAGGTGCATCTCTTCCAGTACGTGGTCGGGCGAGCGGCCGCGAAAGCGGTTGCCGAAAATCTTGTGGCAGTAAATGCAATTGTACGGACATCCGCGGCTGGTCATGATCGCCGCGAACGGCGAGCGCCGAAAACACATCGAGAGAAAACGCCCGTAGTAATCGAAGTCGACGCGGTCCCATGCCACGAAGGGCAGTTCATCCAGCGGGATGTCCAAGGGATGCGACGGATTGACGTGAACGGTTTCATCGTCGCGGTAGATCAAGCCCGGGATGGAACGATAGTCTTCGCCCGCTCGCAGGGCTTGGATCAATGCGGGGAGGGCTTCTTCTCCCTCGCCGTGCACGGCCATATCCACTTCGGCCCGCTGCAGCACGCCGTGTGGATCCGCACTGGCGAAGGGGCCGCCGAGCACAATCGGCGTGTCCGGCAGGCGGCTTTTGAAAAACCGCGACACGGCGCGCGCGAAGGGCTGGTGGTTGGATACGGTGGACAAGCCGATCATCTCGGGGCGCGCGTCCACGACCCGTTCCAGACGGGCGCGCAGGTCGGTAAATCGCACGATCGATGTATCGACAACGTCGATGACCTCGATACCTTTTTTCTCCAGCACGGAAGTTAGCTGCAGAATCCCGAGCGGCATCATTACGCACGGATTGAGCATGGAAAGGTATTCCGTGCGAATCAGCGCTATTCCAGACACAGCGAAAACCTCCGATCCAACCGCCGGAGCAGCCTTCGCTTGAGTGGTAGCGGCGCCGCAATGCTCACGAGCTTCCACAGAAGCACGTCCCATCGCACGGCGAACCGCCAACGAAACTCGGAGGAAATCGCGAACCAATACCGCGGTCTGAGGAAGCGTCGCCGGGTGATTTTCAACGCGCGTTCGAGCAGTCGCCCGCCCTCATCGTCGTCGAAGCGATACCCATACGCGCCGTCGATGTCTTCGGGATTCAGGCGCGCGCCATCAGGATACACCATGTCCCACAGGGCGGTGCGGGGATAGGGCGTTACCATCGAGAAAACGGGAACCACACCCGGTAATTCACGGGCGAGGGCGAATGTCTGCTCGATTTCCTCGGGAGTCTCGGTGGGGAAGCCGACCATGAAGCAAACGAACGACGCAATTTGATACTTGTCCAGCAAGCGCGCGGCGTTTCTGATCTTGTCGACGTCGAGGCGCTTGCGAATCATTTTCTGCAAGCGGGGGCTGCCGGTTTCGGCGGCCATCGGCATGAAGTCGCAGCGCGCCTGTTTGAGCAGTCTCACAAACGGTTCGTCCAGAAGGTCGCCCCGCACGGCGTTGGGGAAGGATATCCGCAGGTCGGGGTAGTCGTCGCGGATTCGCCGAAGAATCGTCGCCGCGCGCTCGTATTCGAGGTTGAAACAATCGTCGATGATTTCCAGCCGGCGGATGCCGTGCTTGCGGTAGAGCAAATCGATTTCCGCCAACACGTGCGGCGCACTCCTCGCGCGAAAACGGCGACCGAAGTAGTTCTGGCAGTAAATGCATTCGTAGGGGCAGCCGCGCGACGTATGAATGCAGGCGCGTTTCCCCAGCCGGAGCGAAATGGAAAGGGTCCGCGCGTAGAGATCAAAATCCATCAGATCCCAAGCCGGTTGAGGCAGGCTGTCAAGATTCTCGATCGGCGCCACCGGTGGATTGACCACCGTACGATCGCCCTCTCGATAAGCGAAGCCTGGGAACCCGCGCCACGGGTCACCCGCCTGCAAAGCCGCAAGGAGGTTGGAAAACGCGGTTTCGCCCTCGCCGATCACGCAAGCATCCACCGGCAGGTTTTCAAGCACGTAGTCGGTGTTGGCCGTCGCCAGCGGCCCGCCGACCACGAGAAATGCATTCGGTAAGCGCTTGCGGACATAGTGAGCCAACTGGCGGGCAAATGCCGCATGGTGCGAGTGGGCGCTGAAACCGACTACGGCCACGTCTTCGCCCAGCGCGGCGTCCAAGCGGCTTTTCGCGTGCTTCCCCTGCAGGACGCGGAAGTCCAGCAGCGTCGGCTCGTGACCCGCCTGCCGCGCCACGGACGCGAGGTACATGATGCCGAGCGGATTGGTAACCCACCGATCGGTTTCGGTGATTCGTTCGGCTTTGATCAAGGTGATCTTCATTGCGTTGGTGCCCCGCCGAGCTGTTTGGGCGCACGCGATGGTTCGCGGCGACCGGGAATCAAGTCTAGGGTATCACTGCGGCGGGGGTCAAACTGAAAGCCGATCTCCGGAGGCGTGAGCGGCCGATGGACGTGGTTTAGCGCGGCGTTCGTTGCGGCTGGGTTCACCCTGTGGGATACTCGGCGCGGTTCGAACACACCGATTGGAGCTACGTTGCGCGCCCTGACCGAAACGAAACTCGACCTGCAATACGCGCTGTTTGTGCGCAAGCCGCTCATGCTCGCGCGCCTCGGTATGACCGTGTTTCGTGGCTTTTTCATGACGCGTGAGCCGCTTTGGTACGTTGATTTCGGCGTGGATTACGAGTGCAACTTGAATTGCCGACACTGTTACGCCCAGGCGCTCAAACAAAACGACCGGCGGCAAATGACCGTCGCCGATTACCGGCGGGTTGCGGCCGAATGTATGCGCTTGGGTACGATCAACTTTTCCTTCGAAGGCGGCGAACCCTTGATGTTCGATGCACTGCCCGACATCATCGCCGCGTGTCGCCCCGATCGAAACATCATTTCGATCACGACAAACGGCACCTTGCTCACCGCGGCGCGCGCCCGTGAATTGCGGCGAATCGGCGTCGACATCTTGACCTTCAGTTTGGACAGCGGGATCGCAGCCGAACACGACGATTTTCGCGGCCAACCGGGCGCTTTCGAAAGTACCTTGGCCGGCATACGCGTGGCGCGGGAAGCAGGCCTCCGCGTTCTGCTGAACTCCGTGTTAACCCACCAAAGCGTACAAGGCCCCGGGCTTCAGCGCCTGATCGAAATGGCCGAATCCTGGGGTTGCCTGCTGTATCTGCTCATGCCTGCGGCAGCCGGTCGCTGGCTGGGCCGGCAGGACATGTACCTGAGCGAAGACGACCTGCGTTTTGTGGATGAGTTGACCGATCGCTTGCCGCACGTGCGCACCGATTTGCAAGCCAATCGCGGTCAATACGGCTGCGGTGCGGTCAAGAAGAACATCTACGTTACTCCGTACGGCGACGTGATGCCGTGTCCCTTCCTACACATCGCGGCAGGCAACATTTTCGAGGAATCGGTCGAGAAAATCCGGAACCGGGCGCTGGCGAATCCGTACTTCGGGCGCTATCACGAAAAGTGCCTTGTCTCCACCGACCCGGAGTTCATCAGGAAGCATCTGAGCAAGACGGCAACCGCCGATCGACTGCCGCTTCCTTGGGACGAAGCGTTTCCCCCGCAAGAAACGCGGGATTAGCGGAGCTTGATTGTGATTCGCGATTCATGCTACCCCAAGCGGCGTATGGCGTTTTCCCGCTTCCTATTGAGTCGGCGGCCCTTAAGGTATTCTTTGAACACGGACGTTTGCGCGGCAAAGGTGAAATGGTCGCATCGACGATGAAAAGCACAAGTTACGAGAAAACCAAAACCCTGCTGGTTCACGTCCACAATCGCCGGCGTATTCGTTTCAATTTGAGCGGCCTGTTCCCCATGTTGCCGTTGGGAATCGCGATGCTCGGCGCGGCCTTGGAGCGCGCCGGTCACCCGGTCGAATTGCTGGACCTCTCCCTGAACGAAAACCAAGGCTTGGATGTCGGAGCAAAGGTGCGAGACGGCGGATTCGGCGTCGTGGGGCTGTCGGCAACCGTCTTCTCCCTTCCCGAGACGGCCGAGTTGGCGGCTTCGATTCGCCGCGCCGCGCCGCAGGTCGTCATCGTCGTCGGCGGGCCTGCCACGGTGTTCCCGCCCCAGACCCTTTTCGAATACATGCCGCAAATCGACGTGGCGGTGCTCGGCGAGGGTGAACAAGCGCTTGTGGAACTTCTGGAAGCAGGCCCCGATCCCGACGGTCGGCGGCACATCCCCGGCGTCGCTTACCGTCATGACAACGAGTGGATCGTCAATCCGCCCGCGCCGCCGCAGCCCATGGACGAGTTGCCGCTGCCGGCCCGCCATTTGTTGCGGCGCGACCGCTATCACATCCACCCGCCCTTCGGTCGCTTCGCGCCGGTAACCTTGGTTGAATCCGCGCGCGGCTGCCCGAACCACTGCGCGTTCTGTTCGCTGCCGCGCATCTGGCGCGCCCGTGGCGTCGAACACGTGATGGAAGAAGTGGATCAAGTGATTCGGGAAGACGGCGCGAAGGAAATTCATTTCGTCGACCCGACGTTCACCGTCGATCCGGACCGCGCCCTTGAACTGGCCCGGGCGCTGGCCCATCGAGGTCTCCACTTCACGTTCAAGACCCGTATCGACGCGGTTACAGTCGATTTGCTGCGGGAGATGCAGCAGTGCGGTTGCTACCTGATCAGCTACGGCGTGGAGTCGCTCTCCGATAGCGCTTTGGACCGTTTCAGCAAGGGTCACCAAGGTAACCTCAGCCTGGAAGTGTTGCGGCAGACCGATCAGGCGGGAATCGACTCGCTGGCGTATATGTTATTCGGCAATCCCGGCGAAACCTTCGGCGATGTCGTTCGCACGGTCGGCCAATTGGTCCGTTCCGGAAGTGAGTTCGCCTTGTTTTCGGGCTTGTTTCCCGACCCAGCCTCCGAGTTGACGCACAAGGCGATCGCGGCGGGTAGTCTCACGGCAAAGAACGTTGCGGATTACTATTTTCGGCGCGGCCCGTTGCCCGATTCGCCTTTTCCAGATACGCCGAGTTCTCGAATCGTATGGCGTCGGGTGCTTGTGGCGTTCATTCTATTTTATTTTTCGCCTCGGACCTTGTGGCGGCTCGCGCGGCGGGCGACAACCTATGGATACTTCGGCGGCTTTCTGAAAGCCGGTTGGAAACTTGTGGGAGACTTTTTCCGCGCCGATGACGTGACGTAGCCCGGGACCGCCAAAGGGCGTTCTTGTCACAGCGCGGAGTTGACCGACTCAACGGGACGGAATCGACGGATCACGATGAACTGCCTATTTGTTCACACGCCGAAATTCCGGAATTTCTACAATCCCATCGGATATTTTTCGCTGGGCGACATTCCTGCGAGCGGGCTCTTCTCGCTGGCCGACCACCTGGACCGGCGCGGGTACGGCGCGCGCATCCTGCATCTCGGCCTGGAGAAAAGCCGCGACCCCGATTTCGATGTCGTGCATTACCTCCGTTCGCAATCGCCGCGGGTGGTTGGCCTGTCCCTGCATTGGCACTATCAACTGCCTGACACCATTGCTTTGGCGCGAGCGATTCGACGCGGCGTCCCCAACGCGAAAATCGTGGCCGGCGGACTGACGGCGTCGCATTTCGCCGCGGAACTGCTGCGCTTAGTCCCGGAAATCGACTTCGTTATCCGGGGAGAAGGGGAGGCGCCGCTCGCTGAATTGTTGGCGTCCTTGGAAAACGACAGCGGCTTCGAGGCGGTTCCCAATTTGAGCTACCGCGCCGGCGGAGAGATTCGGCACAACGCAATCGGCTTTGTGGCCGACCGCGCGTTTCTGGCCACCGCCGATTTTGCACGCTACGATTTACTCGAGCACAGCCAAGACTACTTCCGGCTAGCCAATCACGTGCTCAGACCGCTGAGTCTGCCAGGCCGCGCGGCAAACCGCATGTTTCCTTCCGGGCGGCTGGGCCACGTGGTGACGATCGGCCGCGGCTGCCCCGTGGAATGCTCCTATTGCAGCGGGTCCAAATCCACCACGGCTACCACGACCGGGCGGGAAAATACGACGCTCCGCCCGATCGATTCCGTCCTCCGTGAACTGCGCTCGCTGAAGGAATGCGGCGTCAACGGCATCTATTTCGCCTTCGACCCATACCCGTACGCGTCCTACTATCCGCGCTTGTTCGCCGCGATTCGCAACGCCGGTTTGAAATTCCACGCCGGCTTCGAAAGTTTCGCTTTGCCCGACGAGCGTTTACTCGACGCGTTTGTCGAATGTTTCGGCGCGGGAACGGAAAACGAAATTCTGCTCGGCGTGGAAAGCGGCGACGAAACCCTGCGTGCAGCCAATCGCGGCTATCCCTTTACCAACGACGCCTTGTGGCAATCGCTCGAGGCGATGGCGCAGCGGAATCTGGTTTTCAACATCAGCTACACGCTGGGCTTGCCGGGCGAGACGACGCAAACGCTCCAGGCGACGCAGGACATGTGGCGGCGCGTGGCTCGCCGATATTCGACACAAGCGCGGCAGAATGCGACCATCATTCACTTGTCTCCCGGTTCCCCTGCGGAGAATAAGCCGGCAGACGCGAAGATCGCCATCCAGCCGGCGACCCTGGCGTCGCTGTTGGAAACCCACCGCCACGGAATGGGTCGCTTGATGGGCGCGTGGGGCCATTTCCCGATGCGCCACGAGTGCCTGACCCTCACGGGGCGTGATCCGACCCCGGCGGGCGTCACCGAGAAGATCCTACAACGAACCAAATGTCGCCATTTCTGCCCGCTGTCGGCGCGCGGCCTTCGCTACCCGTTGAATCGACTCGTCTGCGAGTGTCTCGGGTTGTTTTGGCGGGTAAAAGGCGTACGACGAAGCCGAGTTTCCGCCGTTCCCAGTGGCGGGAGCGACGTCGTTTATGATTGAATGACGACATGACGCGTTACGGAGACTCAGCTCAAGTGGAATACGAAGCGACGGCCGACGGTCGCCGGCGGCAAGTCGAATTCTGGCACCTTTGCGACTCGGATCGCGTGTTCGCCAGTTCCCCCTACTTACGCATCGCGACCTTTCCGCACCTGGGCATGCTGACCTTGGCCGCGATTTTGCGGCAAGCCGGATACGACGCGATCTACCGCGACCGCGCCTACGACACCATCGATGGCGACACGGTCGAACGCACGATCGATCGCCGCCCCGTGTTTTTGGGAATTTACAGCAACATCGCGCTCAAGGACGACGTCTGCGAATTGATAAGCGAGGTGCGGCGCCGTGATTCCGACCTGCCGGTGCTGATCGGCGGGCCATCGCATTTCCACGCGGACGAATACTTCGCGGCGGGCGCCTCGGCGGTCGTGGCCGGTATGGCGGACGAGGTCATCACCGAGCTTGCGAACCGGCTGCGCAGCGGCCGATCCCTCGAGGGCGTACCGGGAACGATCTTACCCGGCCAGCCGTGGGACGGATCGTTGGCGCCGTTTCCCGAAGACGTCGACGCGCTGCCGTTTCCGGCCTCGGACTTGGCGCCGCCGGGGCGCTTCCGCAACGATTTGGCGTTTATTCAAAAGCAGCCGTGGTACGTCATGCTCGCTTCGCGCGGCTGCCCGTATCGGTGTCACTTCTGTTCGCGGATTTATCCTCCCGAGATCCGCCAATATCGACTGCGCAATCCGGAACTGATCGTCGCGGAGATGCGGCATCTGCATGAGCGATACGCTACCCGCCACATCAAATTCCAGGACGACACTTTCGGCGGCCAATCGGCTTGGTTGCGCGAGTTCTGCGAACGGAAAATCGCGGCGGCGCTCCCTGTGGAATGGAACGCGTCGAGCATTCCCGTGTGCCTGCAAAACGAGCCGGAAGAAACCTATCGGCTGATGAGAACCGCCGGCTGCACCAGCTTCCACTTCGGCTTGCAGTCCAGCGATCCGGAGCAGTTGCGGCGAATCGGCAGGAGCCCCGAGGAACCGCGAATTCTCACGGAGATCATTCCCCGTTTGCGACGCGCCGGGATTTATTCGCTCGTCGATATCATCATCGGCCTGCCGGGGGAGAACCGCGCGACCATCGCCTCCCACGCGAAGTTTTTCGCGGACCTTCCGGTGGATATGATCCAGGTCTTCCCACTGCAAATCGTTCCGCACACTCGCCTGGCCCGCGATTATCCCGAAGGTCATGTCACCGAGCTTTCGAGCGGCGAGATAGATGACGCCGTTCGCAGCATCACGCGTGGTTTCATGCTGAAGCCCCGTACGATCATCCGGAACCTCGGGTACATCGTGAAAAACAATCCCCGCTACCTTCTGACCCTGGTTCGGCTCGTGCCGTACTTGGCGCGACTGGCGTTTGGTCGGTATAGGATGGCTCGCGTGCCGGGGCCGGCGGTCGGGAGCGAGCCGCGGAAATGAAAGTTTTACTCGCAACCCCGCCGCTGCACCCGTATCAAAGCTACAATTTCAAGTTCCCGCAATTTCCGATTTTCAATCTCACGCTGTTGGCGGCCTTGATTCGCGACCGACACGAAGTCCGCGTCATCAACCATGCCGCCGCGATCGACCGGCCGCATCTTGTCCTGGAAATCGCCGACGAATTTCAGCCGGACGTCGTCGGTTTCGCCGTTCCCTCACCGGTCAGTGCGCTGCGCCTGGCTGACGCGATTGCGGATCTGAAAAAAAGGCATCCCCGCGTACACGTCGCATTGGGCGGCCCGTTTCCGACCGTCGAGCCGCGGTATTGTCTCGAACGACTCGGGGCCGACGCGGCGTTCATCGGAGAGGCTGACGCCGCGTTTCCCCGTTGGCTTGACGATCCCGATGCGGCATCGGCCCCCGGCGTGCTGACAAGAAACAACGTCGGCGGAGACTCGGAACCGGTCTGGAACGACGACCTCGACGCGCTTCCTCCGCCCGCTTGGGACCTGTTGCCGTACCACCCGGAGATTTACACCGGCCGGCGGGCCGCGGCCGTGGAGATGTCGCGCGGTTGCCCGTACGAGTGCGAGTTCTGCACGGTGCATCGTGTGGGGCCGACGTACCGCGAGAAATCACCGGTCGCGATGCTGGCGGAATTGGCGCGCCTTTGGGCGGACGGCGTTCGTGAACTGCTTTTTGTCGACAATTCCTTTGCGCTCAACGAAGGTGCGGTGGATGAACTGGTCGAAGGCATGTTGTCGCACGGTTGGCGGTTTGAATTCGGGGCGTATTTTCGCGCGGACACCATTGCGGCCCATCCGGAAATGATTCGACGCCTGGCCCAGGCCGGGTTGCGGTATGCCATCGTCGGGTTCGAAAGCTACAGCGACAGCGCCCTCGCAACTATGCGAAAAGGCGCGCCCGCCGAGCGCAACCGCCAAGCCGCCGACATTCTGCGGGACGCCGGCGTGCGCAGCATCGGTAGTCACATCTTCGGCACGCCCAACGAAAGCCCCTTTGAAATGCTGCGAAGTTTCGCACACGGGACGCGCGACTCCGACGTCTTCAAAGCGGGGCTGTTCACACCCTTGCCGGGGTCGCGACTGCACGAGCGGCTTGCCGCCGAGGGCCGTCTTGCGGAAACCGATCCTTTGGCGATGGATTACCGACATTATCGGGTCGGTGGACGCTTGCGCCGCCTCGGCATACCGGCGCTGACGATGGTGTTGCTCGGCGGCTATTATCTTTCGCCTTGGCGCTTGGTCCGATGGCCGTTCCTCGACACGTGGTCGCGGATGTTGCATCGCGTCGAATACCGTGCGCTCTTGGGTCGCCTGCGCGCCGAGTGGCAAATGCGGGGGCGTTCGGCCCATCAAGGGGGCGGACGTGGCGATGCTTGATTACCTGGTCGTCGCGCCGCCGGCCGGCGATCTTCCCTTCGTGTTCCCGCTCGGTTTGCCGGACCTGGTCCGACGCTTGGGCAGGCCGACGCGTGGCTTCTACGCCGAGGAAGTGCCCGCTGCGCTGGTGGAACAGGTCGGCGTCGCGGTCGTTCCGCTGCACTGGTATTACTCGCTGGCGCCGGCGGCCGCATTGTGCCGGCGGTTGAAGACGATCAATCCGCAATTGAAGATCGTAACCGGCGGCTACACTGCTTCTGCGTTTGCCAATGAAGTGTTGGAGCGCGTGGCGGTCGATTTCCTAATTCGCGGCGATGCGGAGGAACCCTTCGTGCAACTGATGACCGCGTTGCTCGACGGCGGCGACCCGCATGCGGTTCCCAACGTGTCTTGGCCGGGCGGAAGCACGCCGCTGAGTTACCAGGCGGATTCGCAGACCCTCGCGGATTTCGACAACCGCGACATCTCGTGGTTTCCTTCCTTCGCGCGAATCGTTGCGGCGACGCAGCGGCTACGGGAACCGTCTTTTCTTTATCCCTGGGTCGTCGTATCCCGCGGGTGCGTCTTTGATTGCCCCGAGTGCTTTGCCTCGCCCGCCGCGCAGCGCGTCTTGACCGGACGGGCGATGATTCTCCGCCCGGCGGAGGCCGTCGCGGCCGAATTGCGGCATTGGTCGGGGTCGCCCGAGGTGCGGCACGTCCACTTCAACAGCGACTTTTTTTCCACCGCGCCGACCGGCTGGGGCGATCGTATTCTCGAGGACCGATACGATTTGGCGACCTATTATGAATGGTATCGCCCGCCGCAAACCCCCGACGTGGAAAAGCTGCTGCGTTCTTTTCGCGACGTGGTGTTCGGCGTGTTCTATCGACCGGACGGCCGCTGCGCTCACCCCGAATCCGCTGCCCCCGATGACAGCGCCGCCGCGCTTGCCTCGTTTGCGGAAAGCTGCCGCGGTCGAGCCCGCATCCTCTTGTACGTCACACCGAGTCTCGCCGTCGGCAAGCCGGATTACGTGCGCACGACCCGCCGCATCCGCCATGCCGGTCCGGTTCAACTTAGAACATTCGAAGAAGCGCCTCTGCCTCCAATCGCCTCAATGACGCCGGCAGATCGCCGGGAGACCGCCGACGCGCTTTTCGCGGCGAGCGAAGCGGCCATACCGCGTTTGATGCGCCAACACCGGCTGCTGGCATTCGTGTTCCTGCGCCTACCGATCCTGTATTCGGCACTCTCGCGACTTTCGGGTTTTCGAACCGGCTTGCGGTTGGCGTGGAACGCTTGGGGGCGAAGAAGCGCGAAACGCTGACGGGGCTAGTCGCAATCCCACGGCGGCAACGCGGGCAGTTCCGGCCCCTGCCACGGCCTCGATGTGCGATGGGCGAAGACACGGCGGCTGGCCTCGTCGAAACGAATGACGTAGTTCTGGCCGAACACGTCCAGGTACTTCGGATACTCGAACCACAGATCAAGTAGAAAGCGGTCGACGAGTGCGACGCGCGGGCGCGTAAACTCCAAATCCCGAATCAGATTTTCTTCGATCCCTGACGCGCGCGGGTCAAACAAGCGCTGGCATTCCCGGCTCGCGAAGAAACACTGTACCTCGTGCGGGATATGCCGGCTGATCCGGAATACGAAATCAAGGCCGAGATCGCCGACCACCGCGAGACCCAGAGACCACGCCGCGGAGCCGCGTCGAAATACGTGCAGCGAGTTCGAAGCCATCGCCATCTCGTCCCGGCCGACGTGTTCGTTGAAATAGCGAATCGCCGCGGATTGCTCGCGCCGCGTCACGAAATGTTCGAAGAGAAACGGATCGTACAGCTTGTAGAGCGTCACAAACGCTGCGCGCGGATTGGGCTCCGGAATCTCGGCCAGTGCGGCCTGCAATTCAACCAGCCGCCGATCGACGGCGCGGCGTTCCTCCGCCGGCCTGCCGAGGTTGGCGTGCGCCGTGAAGATGCCCGACGCGGCGACGGCAACGACCAGCCCGATCACCACGCGGCTCCGGCCCTGTCGCCAGATGCGCGCGCCGGCCAGAGCCATCATGGCTGCGACGGACAACGCGGGCAGCAACAGGTCCTGCAGATAGAACTGCCGTTTCACAAGCGGCACGAAAAACAAAGATATCGCCGCGCCGATCATCATCGCCCGCGTGAAACTGGCGAAAGCGGGCGCCTCGTCGCTGGGGCGAAAAAGGAAATACGCGCTCGCCAGCCCGCATGCCCAGAAGATCGGTTGTTGGGTCATCAAGCGGAAAATTTGGATGTTCGACAAACCTTCGATCAGCGTCCCGTGCAGTTGCAGGAAACCATCCAGCGGTCCGGAAGGAAGTTGAAGCAAGACGTCAAGCAGCGGCCGAAACATTGCGATCAGCATGGCAACGGGAATCGTCGCTCCGATAAAAAGCAGGCCGAGTATTTTGAGTCGCGACGTCGGTTTTTCATCCGTTTGCCCGCGAAGATGCAAGGCAAACAGCACAAAGGAGATGAGATAGGGAGCCGCCAAAACTTTTACGCCGACCGCGAACATGGCGCAGAAGCCGGCGGCAATCGTCGCGACGACCGGCCAACGTCGATCGGCCGCGAATTTGAGGGTGAAGAAACCTGCCGCGAGGAAAAACAGGACGAAGGGATCGTATCGAATTTGCTGCGCCGAAATGAGAAAGGGCGCGGAAATCGCGGCGGCAAAAACGCCGATGGTGGTCGATATCAAGCCCGCCCCGCAGCGAACGAGCGTCAGAGCGAAAAACACGAGCGCCGCCATCGATACCAGCGCCATCGCGGCGCGATACGGCAGTAAGTCGCCTTCTCCCAGGACGCCGAATAACGGCTTCAGCATCAAATGCAAGAACGGAGAGCGCGCTAGGTCGCAGACCTCAAACAGAAACCGGTCGCCCTGCGCGTACTGCCAGGCGAAATGCGCATGCGCGAGTTCGTCCACGTTGTAGGGCACGGCGCACATGAAGAAGCCGCGCCAAATCAGGTAGACCGCCGCCGCCGCCAAAAAGTACGGCCAATACCGGCGCAGCGTGAGATCGTGACTACTCATCGGCATCCTTGGCGCAGCGGAAACCTACCTGCGAAACGCCGCGATCCGGGCGCCAGAACAGTCGCAGCGTCGGCCGCACGTGGCGCGGGTCCGTGTGCCAACTGCCCCCGCGTAACGCGCGGTAGTGACCTTCCACGATCAACTCCGGGCGGTCGAATTCCAGCGGAAGGTTCGGCCACCAATTCACCGCTGGATGCGTATACCACTCGTCGCACCATTCCCACACGTTGCCCAACATGTCGTAGAGACCCAGGGTGTCCGGCGCTCGTGTCGCCACCGCCCGGGGACCATCCCCCGCGTTCCCCGCGTGCCATGCACGATCATCAAGCGGCGCGCGATCGCCGCCCGAGGCGCCAAACCGCGCCGCGAGCTCCCACTCGGGTTCTCGCGGCAGGCGTTTGTCCCGCCACTCACAATATCGCCGCGCGCCTTCCCATGTGACGCCGGTGACCGGCTGACGCGGGTCGTTGTAATTATCTTTGTCCAAGCTCTTCGCGGGCGGGCACGCACCGGCGTCGACGCATTGACCGTACGCGCCGTTGGTCACTTCGGTGCGGTCCAGAAAGAAAGGTCGAATGTCCATGTCGAGCGGTTTTTTGGCGGGCCAGGGCTTTTCGTCGCTGAACAAGTGGCCGGGAAGGGTGGCCGCCCCCATGGTGAAAAAGCCACCGGGAACACGCACCATGCCGTCGGGAACGACGCCCGCCGAAGCACGGCCGCCGACAACCAAAAGCGTTGCGGCGAACACAACGAAGGCCGCGCGGACGAATGCAGAAGCGACTTTTCGTGCCATATGGCGGCGTCCGGTCAAAGAAAATCTCTTTCGTTTTTATAGGAATACGAAATCGGTGAGAATCTAACACAACGCGTGCGGGCACTCAATGGACGCGAGGTTCCAGCGGCAGCCGGAAGCGCGCCGAACGGCAGCGTGAGCCCGCGTGTTAGCTCGGAAACACACCACAGAGCTGTTCGCCGGTCACGATATTATCGTCCACGAAATTTTCTTCGGCGATGCGTTCACAGTAGTATGCGGTTTCGCCTGCAAGAGTTCGACCTTCGACGCCGAATTCCACGCGTTCGACAAGCAGGTCCGTGTCACAAATCGATTCCTCGGGAGATAAGCGAATCTCGACGACCAACACCACACGATTCTCGGCGGTCAACCATCCGGTCACGTCATAGCTTCCTTCGAGGAAGTCCCAGAGCGGATTGAACGGAACCACCAAGCCCGAGATCGATCCGTCGGTTGCGAAGTTCAAGTAGTAAAAGCCGTCGCAGGTTTCGACGCCGCCCCAATGGTCAGATACGTGAAACACGGCATCGAACCCATCTTCGCATGATACGGGCGCCGCCGTGCGTTCATCGCCGCCGGCGATTTCCGGCGCGGCGGGTCGATCCTCGAGGGCGTCGTCACCGTCCTCGGGCGAAGGCTCCTCACCGGTTGCGTCGCTGGCGGGATTTCCTTCGTCGTCGTTATTCGCCGGCTCGCCGGTACTCAGGCGATCCTGTCGAGGAGTTGAATCATCAAGGCAACCCAAGGCCAGGATGAGAAGGAAAACGAGGCACGCTGCGGCAATTGTATTTTTCATGTCACACCCTTTTTTTCTCTTGAAAACAATAGCAACTTGCCCAGCCGGGTCAACATGGCGCCGTTTTGTTCGTCGTGATCTTGGGCTTCGCGATGCCGGCGTCCTTTTACCCCAATTACAAGGATATGAGATCCGATGCCTACTACGCAGCCGCCATGTCGGCCGGACGTAATGGGTCCATGGCGCAAGAAATCCATCGGCAGGAAAACAATCATTACGTCGACAATTTGGAGGAGTTGTTGAAGGTTGACCGGGGACTCACGGACGATGCGCAGGTCACGTTTGTCTTCGGCTTCGTCAGCGAGAGCGGATTCACTTTCACGACCCAGCACGGGAAAGACAAACAAAAGCGAGAGGTGGAATTCAACTACCGAGACAACTAATTCGAGATTCTTTCCACGCGTTATCTGACCGTCAGTATCTCCGTCGTCATATCAACAACCGGCACGGGCGGCGCGGCGTCTCCCAAAAGATTGATGATCACTTGGGG
Source organism: Candidatus Lernaella stagnicola (assembly GCA_030765525.1). Classification (NCBI taxonomy): domain Bacteria; phylum Candidatus Lernaellota; class Candidatus Lernaellaia; order Candidatus Lernaellales; family Candidatus Lernaellaceae; genus Candidatus Lernaella; species Candidatus Lernaella stagnicola. The sequence goes on along the minus strand of JAVCCK010000002.1, from coordinate 43,091 downwards.
CAGCCCGCGATAGCGCAGCCGCGCCGTCACCGTAAAGGGGCGCTTGGTGGCTTTCGGGACGGCGAAACGGAATTCCTCATCGCGGTAACCCGCCGCCGGGATGCGGTAATCGAACAGGACGCGATCGGCTTTGAGAATGTTGAAGGTCGGTTCGCCCGTCGCATCGCCCATCGCGGTGTGATAGAGGACGGTATCTTTCGATAGAAAACCGCTTTTGGACTCTTCACCCGAAACGAATACGAGCTTGCCCGCCGCGTCGATCACCTTGATTTCCAGCCAAACCTGCCGCAACTCGGTCACGCCGGTGGGAATATCGTGTCCGGCTCCCGTGTTTTTCACGCGGACCCGCAGCGTCGCCACGTCGCCGGTTGTCCACGGTCCGGCCTGCAATTCGATGGCGGCGCAGTGTTGCAGGCGCTCGGTCGCCATTTGGACCGCCGTGCCGTCGTCCCCCAGCAGCGGTGGCACGAAAACGTTGCCGCCGACCGTGCGGTGACGCCAGACGTGCGGACGCTGCGGGCCGTCGTCGGCGGCGTTACCGGGCCGATCAGGCCGCGCCGTGATGCCCGTAGCGGGAATGCCGGGTGCCTGACGCATGTGGCAGTCCTGGCAGTTAACGGTCGTTTTCGGGTCGTCGGTGGAATAGGGGCCGGCGAGCCATTCGGTGTAGGTCGTTTCCAGGGGCGTGCCGTAGTCGACGTGCCGCACTTGATGGCAGCCGCCGCAGAAGGCCGACGACGTGTGCAATTCAGAGAACTCGCATTGGTGATACTCGCACGCGCCGTCATTGCGCGGCCCGCGTTTGTTGCCGGGTTCTTCCTCGCCGTTGCCCGGATCGAGCAGGTGTCCCGTGTTTCGAATTTCGTTCAAGCCCGCGACGCTATGGCAGAAATCACACGCGATGTGGCTGTTGGTTTTCTTCTCGCCCATGGCAAACGGTTGCTCGGCGGAAGTCATTACGCCGGCGCCATACAGCAACGGTGCATGACACTTGATGCACAACTCGGCTTCGTGTTTCTCGGCCGGTGTCTTCGCCTCGGCGGCCAGCGTTTTGGCGATGGCTTGATAGACGGGGTCTCTGAGCGCAGCTGCGTGCAAGGTTGTGCTCCACTCACCGTGAATCGTGCTGTGACAATCGCCGCACACATCCGGCGCGACGAAGCGTTCCATCGACCAGGCACCCTTTTCGACCGGCAAGTTTTTGGAAGCGGCCACGGCGAAAACCGTGGCGGTCAGCATAACCAAAGTTACAGCGACTAGTTTGGACATCCGCATCACAATCCCCCTTGTCGGAAGCGTCCCTAGCATACCGCGTTTGTCGAATTATTTGGAGAGTCTATTCAGCATCGGAGAACAGAAAATGCGCGGCGCTCGCGGTTGGTGAGGTACGCGATTTGGCAGGCCAGGGCGGACTCGCCGCCGTCTTCCGGATCGCAGGCCAACAGGGTATCGGTCGCGGCCGGCGTGAATTGGGCGGGGGCAATCAACACGCCCAGAAGCAAAGTCATTTGCCGCGTGGCGAAACAAAGTGCGGAATTACACCGCTTAGTAGCTGATCAACTTCACGCCCGCGTCGTCGACCAGGCCGATCCCGCGTACGTACACCTTGTCGTCGCTCTCGCAATCTTCGAGCGGATTGAAATCCGTCACCGACATCGTGTCAGTGAAGTCGCCGGCCGGCGTCGAGATTTCTCCACCGAAGCCCGTGATCGAGCCCATATCCTCAGCTTCGCCCACCCAGTATTCCTGGTAATAAGCGTCGCCGACCTGCGGATCGCCGGGCATGAGGATACCTGCTTGAGCGCCGTTATCGCCCGCGCGCCAAGCTCCGTCGTGGCTGACGACTTCATCGTCTTCGTAAATGTCGACGTCTTCACCGAAGTAGCAGACCGTGCCGTCGGCCGCCTGGGCGAACCAGTTCCAGGATACTTCGATTAGGTCGCCGTCTTCGTATTCGGTTTCGCGCACGACGCGCGTCTCGACGCCCGCGACCGTTTCCACTTCGTCCAACACGTCGATTTCCACGCGAATCGTCTCGCCGTCGTCTTCACCTTCCAAAACGAACCGGTCGCCAACCACGAGCGGCAACCACGGATTATCGATGGTGGTAGAGAAGGCCCCGTTGACGGGGTCGCAAACCGAGATGTCGAGCGTCGGATCCGGACATTCACCTGCTTCGTCATCGTCCTCGTCATTGTCGTCGCAGCCGATTGCCCATAGGGACGTTGCCAGCGCGAGCACCAAGAACAAAAACAGTAATCTCCGATTCATGTCTTTGTTTCCTTCGGTTTTCCGAGTTCGTATTCTTTTCCAGCCACCCGTATGGAAGCACCAATAATCGAGCCAAGCAAACGACCTGCGTTGTGTGTCAGAAGCGTGGTCAAGCGGCCGAATGTGACAAGGGTTAAACGGCAAGGTTTCAGCGGAGCCAAAAGTTAGCGCCGCCCGCGCAGACCTTCGAGCAAAGCGCGCAAACCGCGCCACGCATGCTCCATCCGTACGCGCCGGGATAATAGCAGGCGAAGGATCTTACGCGGTCGCAAATAAAAACGGCGCATCGCCAAATTCTGCAAGCGGACGAGTCGGCGATGGGTCAGGTTTTCGGGAACGTACAGCGGCTCGATGTCCGGCGCGTTCAACCAAGGGTTGTAGAGCGCGTAATCATCGGGATTGTGCAGGCGGTCGTGCATTTCGGTATAGAAACAAGAACCGGGATAGGGAATGGCGCGATTGAACTTCGCAAAGTCGGTGTCCAACGAAATCGCCAGGTCGATGGTTTGCCGAATGCTCTGCTCCGTTTCGCCGGGCAAGCCAATCATGTAAAGGCCCAGGCTCTGGATGCCGACTTGGCGAGTAGCTTTCATCACCTGCCTGGCCGCGGCCAGCGTGGCGCCGGGCTTGATACGGTCCAGCACATCCTGATTGCCGACCTCGAATCCGAAGATGATCATCAACAAGCCCGCTTCGCGCAGGTGACGTAGTAATTCCAGATCGGCCGAATCGACCCGGCATTCGGTGACCCACTGCACGCGGCGATGCAGATTGCGGCGGATCATTTCGTCGGCAATCTCGTGGCCGTATTGTTTGCTCAGCGGGAAAATCGCGTCGGAAAACCAGAAGAAGTCGACGCCGTGCTGGTCGAGATTAGCCTCGATTTCGTCGACGACGCCTTCCACCTGCCGGCGGCGGACATGCGGCACCATGGCGTTTTGGCAGCAAAAATAGCAGTTGTAAGGGCAGCCGCGGGACGTTTGCACCGCCAACATCGTCTTTTGAAAACGAAACAGCGGCGGATTCAGGTACAGGTGAAGGGGAAACAGGTCCCACGCCGGAAACGGCAGGTTGTCCAAATCGGGCGGCGTGGCCAGTTCCGCGGCCAAATGCCCCGCGTAGCTTACGCCGGGAATATCGGGCTCGGTGTTTCCAGCCGCAAGACTCCGCGCCAGTTCGACGATCGGCAGTTCGGCTTCACCGCGAACGACATAATCCGCCACTTGCTCGGCGATGATCTGCTCGTGGAACAGCGTGGCGTGGAGGTTGCCCGCGACAATCGGGGCGGTGACGCCGGCGGACCGTAGCGCGGCCGTCGTCTTTTTTAGCGCCGGGTAATCCGGGGAGAGGCAGGAAAAGCCGATGAAATCGGGTTTCTCCCGAACGATGGAATCCACCAGTTGCGCGGTGGTGTGACGAGCCGCGAATTGGTCGATCGCCGCGATATCGTGGCCGTCGGCCCGCAGTACCGCCGCCAGGTAAGCGAGGCCGTGTGGGGCGAACGCTTCCGAGGCGCGATCATAGGCTCCCAATATCCGCCGGTCGGGATCGCCGGGATTGATCAAGACAATTCTCAACGTTCAGCTCGCTTCATCAAGGCTGTGCAACCAGTTTGCCAGTTCACGAGCGTACAAATCGCAACCGGTTTCGTCCAGGTGACCCATGTCCCGGTGCAAATGGGCGCGGAGCTGCTCCGGAAACGGCCAGTAGGGAAGTTCGTGTTTCTCGAACAAGTGCTCCAGGCAATTGTCGGAACAGGTCACCGGCTCATCGAACGAAATGATCCGCGCGAGGGCGCCGTGCTCCGACGCAATCCGCTGAACGCTGAGCGCGAAGCGATCGAGGGCCGCCAGTCGCTCTTCTTGGGGACTCTCATACCGCTGAGTTGCGGCTAACATCTCGGCGAATACGACGCGGCCCAGGTAAAGGTGATGCAGCAGCGAAAACGTGGATTCGCTCCAATGCTGAGTCAGTTGGCAAACCGTGGGCGAAAAATCGTTCTGGGTGATTTGCATCAAGACCACATCCGGCGAAAAGCGAACGGCGTCCGTCATCAAGTGCGCCTCCAGTTCCGCCAGGTTATGACTGGGCACCCCGAAATTCAGCACCTCGGTGTTCGTGTCGCCGCGCTGGTTGAGGTGGAATTCCAATCGACTGGGGTAGTCGCGCTTTTCCGCAACGCCGGGACAGAACGTGAAGGAATCGCCGACCACAACGATTCGCCGGACCGACGCGGTCGCACGCGGCGGCCTGGCCGGACCGCGATATCCGTATCGATTGACCGCGTGAACGACGGGCGAAATCTTCTTGAACAAACCGGTGTGCGTCACGCGCGCGTTCTTCTTCAGGATCACGCAGGGGAGGTCGTTGCGGTCGAACTTCATTAACCTTCCAACCGCGTTGTTGCCGAGACACAGCCGCATCGCGCCTTCGGCGACAAGAAGCAGCAGAAGAACGCCGAGCAACGCGCAGCCCACGATTCTAAAAACGCGAAACCGCGGTGTCGAAATTCCCTCTGCCACTTTGTTATCACTTTCCTTGAGTCGCGAACGCGATCGCCCTGCATATCCCGTGGAATGATCTCAGCTTATAACACGGCAGACCTAACCGGGGGAAATAGCGTCCTCCATCCGCGCCGGAAAAGGGGATCGAAGCGTCGGCCCGGCCTCCGACTTCCGGCGGTGCGCGCGAAAACAGAACTTGACGAGGACGGAATGGAACACTATATAACTAACCGGTTAGTTACTAAATGAGGCGGATGGACGTATGACTCGCAAAACGGTCCTCATGTTGCTGGTTGCCATCTTCGTCGCGGCCCACACGGCGATCGCCGAGCCGACTACGCTCAGCTTGACCGAGGCCATCAATCTGGCGATGCGCAACAATCACAAAATTCAGATTGCTCAAACCCAAGTGTATCAGGCCGACGCCGAGGCCCGCAGTACCGCGGCGCGCTTTTTTCCGATCCTAAAGGCCGACGGCCACGCTCTCTGGTGGAACGATGCTTACGAAATCGACGTGATGGACTTCGTCGAGGTCGACCCGGCCATTCAGGTGTTGGTTGACTACATCATCGGCGATTTGCCGCCCATCGAACTGCGCAGCGACATGACCACGGAATTCAACCTGACGGCCATCCAACCGATCACTCCGCTGTTCAAGGTTTACCAGGGCTACCAGGCGGGCCGGGCGGCGAAAACCGCCCGCCAGGCCATGGCGCGACGTACGCGGCGCGAAATCACGTTAAAGACGATACAAGCCTACTATCAACTGTTGTCGGTTCTCGAAATGCGCGACGTGGCGCAGGCGGCCGTGGACACCATCAGCGCGCATGTGGATCAGGCTCAGGAATTCGCCAAGCAGGAATTCATCGGCCGACATGAACTTCTCACCGCGGAAGTGGAACTGGCTAGCGCCCAAGAAATGCTGATTCGAGCGAAGTCAGGGGTCTCACTGGCCAGTTCGGCTCTTGCGCATGTCATGGGGCTGCCGCTGGACGTCGAACTCACGCTGACCGACCGGCACATCGAGGTTCCCGGCGGTCTGCCCGATTCCCTCGACGACGCGCAACGCCTGGCCGATTTGAAGCGCGACGAGCTAATCGCCCTGCGCGCCAAGGCGAAGGCCACCGAGCGGCTGGAGAAGTTGGCGTACTGGGGACTCACGCCCGACTTGGCCGCGGTAGGGCGTTACAGCTACCACGACGGCAACCTCTTGCACGAAGAGGAAGAGATGTTCGCCGGACTGACCATGGAATGGAATTTCTGGGAATGGGGGCGTCAGTGGCACACGGCCAAAGCGGCCGGTTGGCGCCACCGCCGCGCGAATCTTGAAGCCATCGAGGCCGCGCAGTTGGTTCGCTTGCAAGTCAAGCAGCAGTTCTTGCGGCTCGACAGCGCGCGGCAACGGTTGGCGGTGATGGACAAAGCCGTCGCCCGAGCCACCGAAGCGTTGCGCATTTGCCAGCTTCGCTTTGAGGAAAACCTCGACACCTCCATCGACGTGATGGATGCCCAAACCCGCCTGACCAAGGCGAAAGCCGATCGCATCAAGGCCGAATACGATGTGCTGACCGGCAAATCCGAACTGCTGCTGGCCACCGGCGCGGACCCCTGGACGGTCGAGTCGTCGGCGGATCGAGCGGGCGATCAGTAAGTAAGGAAAGGTTCGACGCGATGAGTAACGGGAGAAAACGAGACGCCGAGCGAACCCGCCTGGCCCTGTTGACGGCGGCGGAAAACCATTTTACCCAGCGTGGTTTCGACGCGGCGCGGGTGGACGATATCGCCGCCGAGGCCGGCGTCAACAAGCGCATGATTTACGTCTATTTCGGCAGCAAGCAGGAGATGTACCAGGAAGTGCTGCGGACCAACATCGAACTGTTTCTCGAAGACAGCCGTCGGCTCCTGTCATCGCTGAGCGATCCCTACGAACAGGCCGTATACGCGTTGCGGCACTTCTTCGTTTTTCTGGCCGAGAACCCGAAATTCGTCCGGCTCCTGGCGTGGGAAAGCCTGCTGTATGAGCGCTGGGATCACAGCCGCCTGGCCGACCTGCTGGCCACGGGATTGCAGCCGATGCTCGACTCGGTCCAGCACGGCGTCGAATCGGGACTATTTCGCAAGGGGCTCGACGCCCAACAGTTTATCGTCAGCGCCGTGGGCATCTGCCTCACGTACTTTCAGAAACGACTGCTGCTCTCGGCGATGTGGTCGCAGGACCTTTCCGATCTCGACACGCGCGAGCAGGTGCTCGATCACATTGTGGCGCTGGTTTTTGAAGGAATCCTGGCGCGGCCCGCATGGCCGCACGCCTAACCAGGGGATGATCATATGAGACGCATTGTTGCCATGTTGCTGCTGCTGATGGCTTCCGTTTTGGCGGCCGGCTGCCACGGCGACCAAACCGTGCTGGTCGGGTTAGTGGACGCCAACGAAATCGACATCGCCACCAAAGTGCCCGGGCGCGTGCAGACCCTGCTGGTCGACACCGGCGACCACGTCGAGAAGGCACAGGAGGTCGTGACGATCAACGGCGATTTGATCGACGCGAAAATGAATCAAGTCGAAGCCGTCGTCGATGCGGCCGAGGCACAGCTCAAGATGGCCAAGAAAGGCGCGCGGGAGGAGCAAATCCGCGCTGCCAAAAAGCAAATGGACGCGGCGGCTCATCAAGTTGAGATCACGCGCAAGATGTACGAGCGCATGAAAAATCTGCTGGAGAAAAAGGCCATTCCCCGCGCCAAGTTTGAGGAATTCGAATTCAAGTACAACGTCTCGCAAGAGCAATTCGGTATAGCCCAAGCCCAGTACGACGCCTACGTAAACGGCGCGCGCGACGAGCAAATTGCCGCCTTGGCCGCGCTCGTGCGCCGCGCCAAGGCCACGAAGGACGAGGTCGAGGACTACGCCAAGGAGATGACGCAGGTCGCGCCGATCACCGGTGAAGTGGCGAAGATCCACCTGCGCGAGGGCGAGCTGGCCGCCACCGGCTATCCCATCCTCACGATCGTGGATATCGACCACGTTTGGGTAACGTTCAGCCTGCGCGAAGACTTTCTGCACCAGGTCAAAAAAGGCGACAAGGTTGACGTATTCGTACCGGCGCTGGACAAGGACATCGAAATGGAACTCACGCACCTGGCGCCGATGGCCGATTTCGCAACGTGGCGGGCCACCAGCCAGAAAGACGGTTTCGACCTCAAAACCTTCGAAGTGCGCTTGACGCCGACCCGGAAAATCGCCGGCCTGCGCCCGGGCATGACGGCGCGGTGGACGATCCGATAATCACGATGACAAAGGCTCTTGCCGATCTGAAAACCGGTTACTTTCAGCAGCTAGGCCGCCTTTTCGGCGAGCGCCGGTATCAAATCATGTTGGGGCTACTGCTCGTGATGTCGTGGGTGGCCATCGACGCCTATGGGCACTTGGTCCCCTTGGGTTTGCCGATCACCGTAATCGATCACGACAATTCGAAAATCAGCCGTTTGGCCTGCGAGTTCATCTCCGCCAATCGTGAAATACGGATTGTCGCCACCTCCTTCCAAAACGTACAACAAGCTGAAAACGCCTTGGCTCGCGGAGAACTGGCGGGCGTTGTTTACATCCCCGAGAATTTCTCGCGCCGCATCAAAACCGGCCGGCGCGGAACGATCAACGTCAGTGTCGACATGGCCAACATCGTGATCGGCAAAAACCTCTACAAGGCGATCAAGCGGTCGCTGACGACGTTGTCGGTCGGCGTGCAGATGGGGATTGTCGAAAAAATGGGCGTGCAGAAAGAACACGCGCTCTCGGTCGTGATGCCGATTTCGGTGCACGAAATGACCGCCTTCAATCCGGCCGGTAGCTACGGTGTGTACATCATGGCGCCGATGCTCTTTTTCTTCCTGCATATCTACTCGCTCATCACCGCGCTGAGCCTCTACCTGCCGCTGCATCAACCGCTCAGCAGGCGCAACATGCTCGGCGCGCACGCCGCGATATGGACGGTCTGCATGGCCGTGGGCCTGTTGTTCGTGTACGTGTTCTTGCCGATCGAAGGCTTGCCTTCGCAAAGTTCGTTTTTCATTGTGTTTGGTAATCTCGCCGTTTTCTTCGTGCTTAATTTCCTCTTTGCCGCCATGACCAACGCCCTCTTCAACAAACCCATGGTCGCGTTCGAAGCGACGGTCATTATCGGCATGCTCAGTTTGATGTTCGCGGGTATCACCTGGCCGACCAAAGCCTTCCCCACACTTTTCAATTGGGCCAGTCAGGCCGTTCCCTTTACGCCCTTCTCGGTGGCCTATCGCATGTTCCTCAATTCACCGATGACCTGGCACGACTTGGCGCCCAACCTGTGGCATTACCTTGTTCTGGGTGTCTCATTCACGCTCCTCACCGTGGCGGCGAAAGCGACCTGGGCGTTGCTGCGCGGTACGCGGTCGGCGGAGGCCGCATGACAAATCGGCGGCCCGCGATCGTGGATTTCTGGCGTCGCGTCTGGGACTCGATGACCGCCGAATGGCGCTTTTTGCCGCGGCACCCGATGACGCTGCTCATCTTGGTCGGCCTGCCGTTTTTATATCCGCCCATCATTTCGCTGCTGTACGTGGAAGACCAAGCCACCGAGCGTCCGGTCGTCGTGGTGGACCAAGACAACAGCGAGCTTTCCCGCCGTTTCACCACCATGCTCGACGCCACCCAAGGGGCCGAGATCATTCGCCGCACCGGCGAACTCGATAAGGAATTGCTGGCCTTGCGACGGCGGCAGGTCGACACGGTCGTCTACCTACCGGCGGGTTTCTCTCGCCAAGCCCGCACGGAAGGCGGGGCGGAACTGCCGGTTTGGTTCGGCGCGGCCAACATGTACACCTATTCGCTGACCGTGCCCGCGGTCTACGGCGTGGTGGGGGAACTCAACAAGCAGGCCGCCACGCGCTTTTTCATGCAACGCGGTATGACCGGCACCCTGGCCGAGCGGCGCGCTGATCCCATCAACCAGGATGTGCGTTATTTATTTCATCCCACCGCCGGCTACGGCAATTTTTTCGTGCCCGGCATTTTTATCATCGTCATGCAGCAACTGGTGTTGATTTCCTTGGCTTTCTCGATCGGGATGCAGCGCGAACTGGACCTCTATGATACACAGGCGGCGCGGCCGATTGCGTATTTGCTGGGCAAGTACAACGCCCACCTGGCGTTCTACGTAACGGCGATGCTGGTCATCCTGTTTGTGATGACGCCGCTGTTCGGGTGGACGGTCACCGGCTACACCTCCATCATCCTTTTGTATGTCGTTTTTATGTTGGCGATGATGCCGCTTGCCCTGGCCGTGGCGCACTATTGCCGCGATCGCTACATGGCCTTTCAGTTGTTGATGTTCGCCTCGACGCCGCTTTTCATGCTTTCCGGTTTTGCCTGGCCGTACGAGCAAATGCCGCGCTACCTGCAGATCCTCTCCTGGCTGTTCCCTGCGACGCCCGCGCTGCAGGCGCTGCGCATTGTGGCTATGAAAAGCGCGGCGGTGAGCGATATCGCGCCGTATCTAGGCGTCTTGGCGTTGCAATTCGTAGGCTATTGGGTGTTGTTGGTCGTCTTGGTCCGCCGCTTTCCGATTCTCCACAACCGCCCACCGTTGTCTGGAAAGTCCGCACCCTAAGGTGTTGCATCGAATTACTTACGCTATTCGCCTACACATCACGCGAATGTTATCATTGGCTCTTCAAAGGTCGCCACGCAGGCTGTCGAGGTACACCGAATGAAAGGTGCGCGCAGAAGATTGCGAATCGGATATTACAACGCGTTCTCCCGCGTGTACGACAGTTTCATCCAAATGCACTCCTCCGGCGACAGCCGCACATCTTTGCGCGACGAACTAGCCGCCTCTGTGGGCGTTGGTCAGGGTGATAAAGTATTGGACTTATGCACCGGAACCGGAGCAATGCTACCTCCTTTGTCCCGCCGCGTGGGGAAAGACGGACAAGTGGTCGGCGTCGATTTCTCGCCCGGTATGCTCCAGCGGGCGCACGATCGCGTCGCCGATACCGTTAACGTGGAACTGTGCAGGGCGGACGTAACCAATCTGCCGTTTGAAGACAACACCTTCGACGGTGCCACGATTTCGCATGCTTTTTACGAACTGAACGGCGAAGACATCGAACGGTTTTTGCGCGAGGTACATCGGGTTCTCAAGCCGGGTGGTCATTTCGTCATGATGGAACACGAAGTGCCGACTAGAGCCGTAATCCGGATGCTTTACTATCTGCGGATTCTATCGATGGGATCGGCCAAAACTCTCGGTATTCTGCGGCACGAGCAGGAGCAGTTCGAAAGCATCTTCCAGCATGTGGAGAAGCGCCTGGCCTCATCGGGCGAATCGAAAATCTACATTTGCACCAAGAGGGACGCCGACTAACGATCTTGCGTCGCTTGTAAGCCTCCGATCATGCCGATACCGGCGCAGCAATCGGAGCAAAGACACCGACCCTGCCGCGCGTTTCCACCAAAGCGAAATGCTGTTCCCGCATCTGGGCGACCAAACTCTCAGGCGACCGGCGACCGTAATGGAACGCAATGCGACCGCCCGGCTTCAGCACGCGTCGCAATTCATCGGCGACCGGCCCCAGTCCGCCCGTAATATGTGGCACGCCGATGAAAAACGCGAAATCAAAAGAATGAGCGGGCAGGTCGGTGTCGGCGGCGTTCGCGTGAAGCACGCGGGCGTTTGTGATTCCGTGCCTGTCTACTTTGCGTTGCGTGTAGTTTATGGCGAAAGGGTTGACGTCGATCGCGGCGATCTCGCCTTGCGGGCCGACGATCTGGGCGGTTGGGATCGTGAAAAAGCCGGGTCCGCAGCCGATTTCCAAAACCCGGTCTCTCGCTTTGACGCCCATGCTTTGCAGAATTTTGTGCGGATTCCGAAAACGGCGAATCAAGAAGTTGTCATGCATTAACCGAATGCACGAAAAACTGATTCGGTTGATCCAATTAGAAGATCCAGCCTCTGTTGCGTGTGTTGCCGTTGCCATCTCAAAACTCCTTTCATTTGGACCGGGTTTGACAGCCCTTTGCCGCCTCGTTCTGCAGCGTGGCCCGCCACTCGGCCGACTCAAACCACTGACGAACCTCCGCGAGCACCCGGGTTGCCGACTGCACTGACTCAACGCCTATCGTAGGCGGAAGGCCCTGAAGCAATTCGGCTTCCCGAGCGTTCATCCTGTCGACCAATCGCGTGCCCGCCGGTGTCAGGACAACCAACTTGGATTTTCTGTGGTGCGGATTCTCTTTGTATGTGACTAGATCACGCTCCAGCAGGCCGTTCACGATACTCTGGATATACTGCCGGGATACCGACCGGCGGCGTGCCATGCGGGGAACCGTGCCGGCACCCTCGCGGGCCAACTGATAGAGGATCCCGCGAATACTCGCCGTGGTTTCCTCGCCGTGAATCTCCTCGGCTAGAGCCTTCAAGCGGAGGAAAAGAAATGCGGTCTCCGAAAAAAGCGCCTGTAACTCCTTGGCTTCTTGATTTGCCGGCATGATTTGCTTCCTCCTCTGGCTTGTCTGACAAGGAATATGTCATAATGACAACTATATTGTCAATAAAGCTTCCGGGCAGCATCGAACATTCTATAACCTTATGATTTAATACATAAATTCGGCGGTCGAGCGCATACACGCCGTTAAGGCAACGGCGTAGTTGTCGTGAAACAGCCGACTGCAACGCAGACTACTGCCGCCATCCCGTCGGCGGGCATGCGCTTTACCCCGTTTTGTGACAAACTGCGACGCGAAATCAGTCACCAAACAAGGGAAGCAAGATGAGCGAGAAACCCGCAACGCAGACGACGCCCTGGTGGAAGACCGGCGTGGTGTACCAAATTTACGTGCGCAGTTTTGCCGACTCCAACGGCGACGGCATCGGCGACTTGCCCGGCATTACGGCGCACCTGGATTATCTCAACAACGGCGGCGATGACTCGCTGGGCGTCGATGCGGTTTGGCTGACCCCCTTCTACGAAAGCCCCAACCGCGATTTCGGCTACGACGTCACCGATTACCGCAAGGTGCATCCGGAGCACGGCAACATGGCCGACTTCGACCGCCTGCTCGACCAGGCGCACCAGCGCGGCATCCGCGTGATCAACGATTTCGTGCCCAATCACACCTCGGACGAGCACCCGTGGTTTGTCGAGTCCAGCTCGTCCCGCGATAATCCCAAACGCGATTGGTTCCTGTGGAGCGACGACAAAGCGGGCGGCCCGCCCAACAACTGGCAGGCGGCTCCGGGCGGCCCGGCCTGGCGCTACGACGAGCGAAGCGGTCAGTATTTCTACCACGCGTTTTTCGACTTCCAACCGGATTTGAACTGGCGCAATCCGGACGTCAAAAAGGCGGTGCTGGCCGATATTCGCTTTTGGCTCGAAAAGGGCGTCGACGGCTTTCGCCTCGACCTGATCAACTACCTGCTGGAAAACGAGAATCTGACTGACAACCCGCGCAGCTTCGCCGGCTGGTACATGGCCAAATTTCAAGACACGACGCACACCCGCGACTTGCCCGAAACCCACGCCGTATTGCAGGAGTTCCGGCGGCTGACCGACGAATTCCAAGACCGCATGATGATTGGTGAGGTCGTCTCGTTTCCGTGGCAGGATTCGCCCGCGGCGACCTACACGAAGAGCGATGAATTGCACCTCGCGTTCAATATGGAGTTCCCGGCGGTGGCGCGTTTTCGGGCCGATTCCTATCGCCGGGTGGTCGACCGCTTCGAGGAAAAGTGCCCCGCCGACGGATGGCCCGCCTACGTGCTGTCCAATCACGATTTGCCGCGGCACATCGGACGCTTGGCCGGGTGGGGCATCTACGGGTATCGCGCTTGTGCCGTGGCGCGCGCCAAGCTGTGCGCCGCCATGCTCATGACCCTGCGCGGCACGCCCTTCCTGTACTACGGTGAGGAACTGGGCATGACCAACCGCTGGTGGCCGCGATCGCAAGTGCAGGACCCGCTGGGGCATTTGGCCTGGCCGCTTTACCAGGGCCGTGACGCGTCCCGCACGCCGATGTTGTGGGAACCGGGGCCGGGCGGCGGTTTCACCACGGGCCAGCCCTGGCTCGCCATCGACCCGGAAGTCGACCGCCTTTGTGTGGCGAGCGCTCAACGCGACCCGCAGTCGTTGTTCAACTTCTACCGCCGCCTGCTGTGGCTTCGCAAAGCCACGCCCGCCCTGCAACTGGGCGCGTACGAACCGATCGGCGACCCGCGCCGCGATCTCTTTTTGTACCGTCGCGAGCATGAAGGCCGGTCGGTCGTCGTGGCGCTCAACTTCACCGGCGCGTCGGTCCGCCTGCCCGGCGGCGTAAGTGGCGAAGTGTTGCTGAGTTCGACCCAGCGCGACGGATCGGTCGTTTCCGGCGCGAGTCTCGAACCGTACGAGGCGCTGATCCTGGAAGAGTAGGCGGCCGTACTCCGGCGGAAGCGCGGGGTGGAAACGGCGACAATTAAGAGGCAATCGACTCCCTTGCTTGCGAGCCTCGGGCTGCCGAATTAGTATGGCGTGACAAAAGCCCGATGGCCCGCGGCGTCTGCGGCGGGCAAGAACGGTAGGCAATGAAAAACAAAGGATCCGACAGCAAAACCGACAACGTGACGGAAATCATTCTTGAGAGCATTTCCGAAGGCGTGTTTACCGTCGACGAAACCTGGCACATTACAACGTTCAACCGTGCCGCCGAAAAAATCACCGGTATTTCGCGGGATATCGCCATCGGCAAGCATTGCTGGGAGATATTTCGTTCCAATATGTGCGAAGGCGACTGCGCGCTGCGCCGCACGATGAAAATAGGTAAAAACGTCGTCGATACAGCGACCTACATTGTCAACAGTGAGCAACAGCGAATCCCCGTTGTGGTTTGCACCTCGCTGCTCAAAGATGAAAACGGACGGGTTCTCGGGGGCGTCGAAACCTTTCGCGATATGAGCATGGTCGAGGAACTGCGGCGGGAACTTGACGGCCGTTTTCAGGTCGGGGACATGATCAGCCGCAGTCCGGCGATGCACAAGATTTTTGCGACTCTGCCCCAAATCGCCGAAAGCGACAGCACCGTGTTGATCCAGGGTGAAACGGGAACCGGCAAAGACATGCTCGCCCACGCTATCCACGAATTGAGCCCGCGTCGACAAAAGCGCTTTGTAGCCATCAACTGCGGCGCATTGCCCGAAACTCTTCTCGAATCTGAACTGTTCGGATACAAGGCCGGGGCGTTCACCAACGCGATCAAAGACAAACCGGGGCTTTTTTCGGTCGCCGAAGGCGGCACCGTATTTCTTGACGAAATCAGTGACATCAGCCCCGCGTTTCAAGTGCGATTGCTGCGTGTTTTGCAGGAGCGCACCTTCCAACCACTCGGGGCGACGCGGGAAGTGAAGGCCGATGTGCGCATCATCGCCGCCGCCAACCAGGATCTGACGGTGCTGGTGGAACGAGGCACCTTTCGCCGCGATTTTTACTACCGCATCAACGTGGTCACGTTGACTTTGCCCCCCCTGCGGGACCGCAAGGAAGATATCCCGCTCTTAGTCGAGCGTTTTATCGACCGGCTCAATCGGTTACGGGGCAAAGCGGTTACCGGTATCGGGCAAGGCGCGTTAGCGACCCTCATGTCGCACAATTATCCCGGTAATATCAGGGAGTTGGAGAATATTATCGAACATGCCTTCGTTCTTTGTCCAGAGGGATCGATTGCGCTGCGCTGTCTACCCGATACGCTGGCTAAACCGGCAGCGCAACCTCATGCCCACGGTTCCATGAACACAGCGCTGCGATCCGCGGAAACGCAAACGATCCTCGATGCGCTAAAACGCAACCATTTCAATCGCTTGGCGACCGCGCGCGAACTCGGTATCCACAAGAGCACCTTATATCGAAAGCTCAAGAAGCTCGGCATCGAGGTTCCCGAAATCGACGGCCGTAGGGGTCGAAAAAAAGTTCGGTAGAGTCGCGTATACGCTACTCTAACCATGCATATCGTCGCAAATATGCGACTGTTGCCCCGAGGCCGGCTGGCTTTCAAATCTCCCGATAATGCTCTAATAGCCTGATATCATTTATTTATTATCTTATCACTTGAAAGCGACGCTGTTTGGCACGCGATATGCTTTACTATTTACAACCGGAAGGTGGAGTTGCTGTGAAAATTGCCCTAACCGTTTGGGGAAATCGCATATCCCCGGTTTTCGATGCCGCGCGCCAAGTGCTTGTCGTGGATATCGAACAAGGCGTCGTCGTCAGTCGACACGTGGCGTCTTTGGGCACCGAATTGCCGCATACCCGGGCATTGCGCTTGTCCGGGTGGGGCGTTCAAAGTCTCGTTTGTGGCGCGATTTCCCGGGAATTTGCGCAGACTTTGGAATTTCACGGGATACAGGTAATCCCCTTCATCACCGGTGAAGTGAATCAGGTTCTCGATGCCTACCTACGCGGCGCATTGGCTGCCGGTGGATTTCGGATGGCGGGAACCGGAGCGAGACGCCGTAAGCGTTTTCGCGGCGGTTCCTTGTAGCGAAACGAAAAAGGAAAACAAAGGAGGTCGTTATGCCAGGTGGAGATCGTACGGGCCCTGCGGGAATGGGGCCGATGACAGGGCGTGGCGCTGGTAACTGTGCTGGCTATCCCATGCCCGGATATGCTAACCCGGTTTCGGGCGGTGGTTTTGGCTACGGTCGAGGATACGGTTTTGGGCGTGGCTTTGGCCGCGGACGCGGGATGGGTTTCCGCGGCGGCCGCGGATGGGGTGCGCCGAACTACGGCAACCCGGCACAGTACGCGCCGGCATACGCCCCGCCATACGTCGCTGCACCCGCGCCGGAACAAGAATTGGACGCGCTGCAAGGCCAAGCGCAATATTTGACGAACGCCCTGGAGGAAATCAGGCAGCGAATCGCCGAGTTGGAAGCCAAGCAAAGCGAGTGATGAGCGCGGCACATTTCGCGCGGCTCGAATACCCATTTGTAGATAAGCCGCCGCTTCGGTGGTGGCTTATCTTTGTGCATTGCGCCGGTAGTTCAGGCGCGTTGGGCGGTCGATACCCAAAGGTGCATTGAGAAGAATCAACGGCAACGGAACTGCCAAGCAGTCCGCCTGTCATGAAAAACTGGGAGAAGGTCGTATGAATTTGGCAATTGCCAGCGGCAAGGGCGGAACCGGGAAAACAACAGTTGCCGTGAATCTGGCCTATGTGTTAGCCGAGCGCGGTGAAAAAGTTCGGCTGCTTGATTGCGATGTGGAAGAACCGAACGACCACTTATTTGTGCAACCGAATTTCACACAGAAGATGCCCGTCGAGGTTTTGAAACCCGTGTGGGACCAAGAGTTGTGCACGGCGTGTGGCATCTGCGCCGAGGTCTGCCAATACAACGCGATTGCGGTGGTCAAAGGGACCGTCCTGATATTCAACGAACTGTGCCACTCCTGCGGCGCATGCTCGTATGTGTGTCCCGAAAAAGCGTTGACTGAAAAGCCAATCGCCATCGGAGTCGTCGACGTCGCGCCGGAAAACGAGCCGTTTTATTTTGCTCACGGTGTGCTGAACATCGGCGAAGCGTTGGCGCCGGCGGTCGTCCGCCGAGTTAAACAGCACTGTCATGCGGACTGCATTAATATCATCGACGCCTCACCCGGCACCTCGTGCCCCGTGGTTGAGTCCGTCGCGTCGGCCGATGTGGTTCTTCTGGTAACAGAGCCGACGCCATTCGGGTTGAACGACCTCAAACTGGCAGTCGGGCTCGCGTTAATTCGCGAAATTCCAACATGTATTGTCGTCAATCGATCCGATGGCACGGATGAAATCATCGCGAAATACGCCGAAGAGATTAACGTGCCGATCGTTGGCCGAATTCCGTTCAAACGTGAATACGCCGAAGTGTACTCGCGGGGCGAAATATTGGTCCACGCATTCCAAGATTGGAGAGACAATCTCCTGGATATTTACGGTGCGATTTCCGATTTGGTCGGCACCACGCCGCCGCCCAACCCGCCGGAAACCGACTTCGCTATCAGTACAGAACCGCGAAAACCGTTGCCCGAAGGTGACGCAGACCACTACAAAGAAATCACCGTTGTCAGCGGCAAAGGCGGTTCGGGAAAAACGACCGTCGTGGCTTCGCTCGCCCTACTCATCGATAACAAGGTCCTTGCCGACAACGATGTTGACGCCGCGGATTTGCATTTGTTGCTGGAGCCTTCGGTGCGCGAGGCGCACGATTTTATCGGAGGACAACAGGCGGTCATTGATCCGAAAGTCTGCACCGCCTGCGGGCAATGCTGCGAAGCTTGCCATTTCGACGCCATCTACGAGGACGGCCCGCTTACCGCCCAAGGATTAACGACATGTCGAATTGATGAATTCGGGTGTGAAGGATGCGGGCTCTGTAAGTACGTGTGCAAATTCGGCGCAATTTCCCTTACACCCAACACGGTGGGAAAATGGTACTTGTCGGACACCGACTACGGCCCCATGGCGCACGCGCGCTTGGGCATCGCCGAGGAGAACTCAGGCCGTTTGGTGACTCAGGTTCGGCATGTTGCCGCCGAATTGGCCAGGAGCGGTAAGCATAGCCGAATCCTCGGTGACGGCCCTCCGGGAACGGGATGTCCGGTCATCGCTTCGCTCAGCGGCGCGGATTTGGTGATGGTGGTCACGGAGCCGACAGTTTCCGGCGTACACGACATGGTGCGCGTGTTACAACTGACCGAACACTTCGGCATTCCGGCCCGCATCGTGATTAACAAGGCCGACTTGAATCCCGATCAGGCGGCACGCATTGAGCAGATTGCCGCAAGCAGCGGCGCGAAAGTGATTGCGAAAATACCGTTTGACCGTAACGTTAACGATGCGTTAATGGCGGGAAAAACCGTGATCGAACACGGGGCTGGAAAAGCGTATGAGGCCTTGGTTCGTTTAGGTAATGATATCAAAAAGGAAATGTAAAGAAAGGGAGAGATACTATGATTATCGCTGTGACTTCTACCGGCCCGACGCTGGAAGATGCTGTGGAAACTCGTTTTGGACGTTGCGCCTATTTCCTGATCATTGATACGGATTCCATGGCGTTTGAAGTCATTGGAAATCCGAATGTCGCCGCGGGGGGAGGTGCCGGCATACAATCTGCGCAATTGATGGCGGATAAAGATGTCGAAATCGTCCTGACCGGAAATTGCGGACCAAACGCTTTTCAAACCTTCGGCGCGGCCGGTATTCAAGTGATTTCCGGTGTAACCGGGCAAGTGCGACAGGTCGTCGAGCAGCATAAAGCCGGTGGCTTTGCTGCGGCTTCAGGGCCGAATGTGCAAAGCCATTTCGGTATGGGCGGCGGCGGCGGCAGTATGGGCGGCGGTCGCGGCATGGGAGTGCAAAATGCGCCACCCCCCAATGCACCGGCCATCGAGCCTTCGGTGGCAAGCTCGGATAAGCAACCGGAAACTGAAAACGTCCGCGCGCTGAAAGAACAAGTCAAGGCGCTTCAGCAAAAGTTGGTGGACTTGTCCGGGAAAATCGAGGAGATGGAAGGAGACTAAGACAGCCACGGGAATGGCTCCCGACGACGGTGCACAAAAGAGCGTGAATATTCGACAATACACAAATGGCGAATTAACGCCGTCGACTTGAAAACCTTATGGAAAAGGACTCATCCATGGCCGGCAAGAAGCGCACAACTCGCTTTATTATCGTGATTTTCCTCATGTTAATCGGGATGGGCAGTAGTATTTACTTGACCGATCTTTTCGTGCGCGTGCATGCGCCGGGAGCCGGCGCGGTCGACAGCTTTTGCGCCGTCAGTGAAGGCGTCAATTGTGTCACCGTCGCCGATAGCAAATACGCCACCGTGTTGGGTATCCCGGTCTCGATGTATGGCGTGGAGTTCTATGCCGCGGCGCTTGCCATGCTGCTGCTCACGGCGATCGGCGCCTGGCGAATAAAAGAGTGGGAATCCTACCTCTTCTGGTTGACGGCCGCCGCGATCCCTATTTCCTTGCTGCTCGCTTTCGTCGCGATAGTTCTAATTCATTCGGTGTGCCTGCTGTGCTGCGCCGTCTACGTCGTGAACATCGGCGCCTTCGCAATTCTCGCCGTCACCCACCGTCGCGACCTGGGCGGCTTGGTACGCTCCGGACCGCGTGAGCTGTGGGCGATTCTGAAACGCGGTTGGTCGTTTCGCATCGCGGTCGTACTTGTGGCGCTGGTCGCGCTCTCGCAGTTCGTGTGGCTGCCACTCCTTTTTGGCAGCGGTGCGAAAGCCCTCTCACAGGAAGCTTGGAACGGCGTTCCCACGTCCGGCCAAACCATCGGCTCACCGCAGGCACCGATCAAAATTGAAGAGTTCACCGACTTCGAATGCCCGTGGTGTAGCCGCTCGAACAGCGTGGTGCTCGAACTGGTCATGAAGTACCCCCAAGACGTCCAACTCACCCACCGCGATCTGCCGATGGATATGGCGTGCAATCCATACATGCCGCGGCGCTACCACGACTATGCCTGCCTCGCGGCGAAGTACGGCCGCTGCGCCGCCGAGCAGGGCGAGTTTTGGCCCTATTCGGAAACGCTCTTCCGCAACGGCAAAAACCTGAACAAAGACACCCTGGAAGAGTTTGCCGAGCAGCACGGCTTAGACTTGGATCAACTGCACGAATGCTTGGCAGAGCCGGCGACAATCGAGGGCATTCAAAGAGACATCCATGAAGCGCGCCGCCGGAAAATTAACGGCACCCCGACTTATTTCGTAAACGGCGAAATGATCGTTGGATACCGTCCACCGGAGTTCTGGGAGGGCAAGGTCGCGGAAATCCAAAACGCGAAAGAATAAGAACCGTGGAAAAAAAAGGTTGCGTTGTTTGCAACGGTGAAATCGGCGACTACGAGATGGCGAAGAAACGCATCGCTTCTTGCGACGTGATCATTGCCGCCGATGGTGGCTATCGACACTTGCAGGCTATGGGCATTGTTCCGGACGCCATCGTCGGCGATATGGATTCGATCGGCGATGACTTTCAACCCGAGACCGACGAGATCGAGATCATTCGCTTTCCGGAAAAGAAAGATGAAACCGACGCCCAACTTGCCGTAGAAATTGCGTTCAACCGTGGTTGCAAAGATGTCATTCTTGTCGGCGCCGTGGGCGGTCGAGTGGATCATTTTCTCGGCAACATGAGTTTGTTGACGAAGTATCCGGGTCGGCTTTCGATCGTAGACGAAGACGCGATGTTGATCGTCGCGGATGCCGCGCATCCCTTCGAGTTCCGCGCCAAACCCACCTCGGTCGTTTCGTTAATTCCCGTGCCGTTCGCCAAACAGGTCACCACCGAGGGGCTGCAATACGCCCTGCTGAAACAAGATATGACTTCGGGTACACGAGGTATCAGTAATGTGCTGCGTGGCTCGCGCGGCAAAGTTCGGCTGGAAGGCGGCTTGCTGCTTGTCTACGTCGATCGATGGAGGGCATGAGATGTGAACGATCTGCCTCAACCTTCCTCCTTCGATTTTGATCCCGTCGCTGACGTGTACGACCGTTGGTACGACACCGCCGAGGGTCGCCTTTTCGACAAGCTGGAAAAAGAGGCGTTGCGGCGCTTAATCGGCGGAACCGGCGCCGGCATCGATCTGCTCGAAATCGGCATGGGAACCGGCTGGTGGAGCTCCTTTTTCGCCGAATTGGGATATCACGTCACAGGAGTCGACATCTCACCGTCAATGGTCTCGTGCGCCCAGGCAAAGAAAATCCCCGGCGCGCATTTCCAAACGGCCGACGCCCACGGGCTTCCCTTCGCCGCCGCTTCCTTTTACGTCGCGGCCGCGCTGACCTCGCTTGAATTTACGCGCGAACCCGAAACGGTTATCCGAGAGATGGTCCGGTGTGTGAAGCCGCACGGCGCACTTTTACTCGGTGTTCTCAACCGTGACGCGCCATTCAACCAGGCACGAAAAAAACAAGGTGCCGGGCCCTATGGTGCGGCCCGAATGTTCACCGTGCGGGAACTAAAGGGGATGCTTGCCCCCTTTGGAAGGGTTTGCATATGCGGCGCGGCGTTTCCCATATCGATGAAACTTCCCGGCGCACTCGCCACGGCGGCGGACACGATTCAAGCTTTTTGCGGCGGAACCAGCGCCGCGTTTCTGGCTGTGAGGGTTGACCTATGAAAATCCAGGCGGAATTGAGTCTTTACCCCCTGCGCACCGATTTATTGGAACGAAAGGTGGCGGGATTCATTGAACAACTTATCGAAACGGGCTTAACCGTTGTGCCGGGAAGCATGTCCACTACCGTCTCCGGCGAAAATGAAGCTGTGTTTCGGGGCCTTTCGCGTTGCTTCGAGGCAGTGAGTGAACAGAGCGAGGTTGTCCTGATAGCCAAAATTTCCAACGCATGCCCGGCGGTGGCCGGGGATGTGAAAACAAAACCATAAAGGAACTCTGAAATGGCAGTCATCGTAGTAAAAGAACAATGCACCGGCTGCGGACTGTGTGTCGATACCTGTCCCGTGGATGCCATCACAATCGACGGCATCGCCAAAGTCGACCCGGACCTTTGTATCGATTGCGGCGCCTGCGTGCGTGCGTGTCCTAACGAAGCGCTTGAAATGCAAAGCGCACCGGGCGTCGCGGCATCGTCGAGTGAACCCATAGCGCAAGTGCCTCGCCCGCCGACCGGGCAACAGGATTATCGACCGGCCGACAACGGGAGCTTTCTGGATCGAATCGTCAGCTTTTTCGGTGGCGGGAGAGGGCAGGGTCGCGGGCAGGGGAGCGGCCGGGGCCGCGGTGGCGGTCAAGGGCAAGGCCGCGGCGGCGGTCAAGGACAAGGCCGCGGCGGCGGCCGGGGTCGCGGAGGACGTTAACATTCAACAAGAAGGTGAATCGCCGTGAGTGAAACGAAGAAAGACGACTTGTCGCAAGGCGCGATTTTCGGGCCCGTACCGTCGCGCCGGCTCGGCATGTCGCTAGGTGTTGACGTCGTACCGATGAAAGTCTGCACCTTCGATTGCATCTACTGCGAACTGGGGAGAACCACGCACAAGACCCTAGAGCGGCGCGAATATGTACCAACAGCATCCGTGCAGCGCGCGATGGAAGAGTATTTCCGGGAAAAACACGAGGGGCGGCTCGACTACGTGACGTTCTCCGGCTCGGGTGAGCCGACGTTGCATTCGGGTATCGGCGTGCTGATTCGCGGAGTGAAAAAACTTACCGACACACCGGTTGCCGTGTTAACCAACGGGTCGCTCTTGTTCGATCGCCAGGTTCGAACCGATTTGCTGCCGGCGGATTTGGTTGTTCCGTCGCTCGACGCGGCGACTCAGGACATCTTCCGCCGGGTCGATCAACCCGCTCCGGGTTTGGAAGTTTCCGATGTCATCTGGGGACTGCATCAGTTCAGCCGTGAGTTCCAGGGAGAATTCTGGCTGGAAGTGCTGCTTGCCCGCGGCGTGAACGACCAACCCGACCACGTGCGGAAATTGGCCGACGCCGCGCGCTGGATTAACCCGACCAAAATCCAACTGACCACCGTGGTGCGCCCGCCGGGCCATGGAACCGCGGCGCCTGTTGAAGCAGCGCGATTGCACGAGATTGCCAAGCTGTTCGAAGGAAACGTGGAAGTCGTGCCCAACGCGGCCTCCGGCGATCATCCCGCCTATTACGAAGACAAGCGGGAACGGATTGAAGCGATGCTTCGCATTCGGCCGATGACTGTCGAGGATATCGCTCGCACGACGGGAATGCATCGCAATGAGGTCGTTAAATATTTGGACCGCTTGCGTTCCGCACACACCGTTCAGGTCGAGACCTTTGCCGATCAAACTTACTACACGATCGATCGTGATCCGAAACACTGATGGGAGATGTCGACATGGAAATTTTTGAAAGATTGGAAACCGTCTGCGGAGGCCGGTGGCTCGGAATTTCCTTCTTGAGCAGCGCCGAAAACATTCCCGCGGGAGTCAAGGTTCGCCAAGTCTCGCGCTTTTGCGAAGCCGTAAAACTCGCGTCGCGGAGCAAGATGGCAGTCAAACCAGCCGAATTTACTTGCCCTGGTGCGAGCTACGCTTTTGGGGGCATGGTCGACTTGAACGAGGCCATGATTGAAAAAATGGTCACGTTGAAAGGTTACGCGCCCGACCGCGCCGCCGCCTTGGTGGAAGAAACGCCCCATTTAAGTACTATGCCGGAAGTCATCGCGTTCGATTGTGCGCCGCAACCAGACATCTATTTCGCCGCGTTGCAGCCTGCCCAGGTGATGCGCTTGATGCAACTGTACGGCGTCAAGCTCGCCAAAAAATTCCAACCCGAAATCTCAAGCGTCATCTCCGCATGCGGCAACACGGCCGTGCGAGCCTACGAAGAACAGGATGTCGCACTTTCTTTCGGTTGCGATGACTCCCGTGCTTTCGGCGGCTTGTCTCGCGATAGGTTGTACGTCGCGCTTCCCTATTCGCTGGCTAACGAAATGACCCAATAGCGGTCAGACACGATGCGAGCGGCGCGTTAATACTTCGAGCCGATCCACCCCTTGCGGTAGAAGTAGAACAACATGCCGCCCGCGCATGTCACCATGAAACCGATCAGCAACGGGTAACCGAACGGCGAACGCAACTCCGGCATATTCCATTTGGAAACAGAACTGTCGAAGTTCATGCCGTAGATACCCGCCAGGAAACCCAGCGGGATAAAGATCGTGGCGATGATGGTCAACACGCGCATCACGTCGTTCATCCGATTGCTCACCGTGGACAGGTAGACATCGACCAGACTGGCGGCAATGTCGCGGAAATTTTCCACCAGGTCGATGATCTGCGCCGTGTGGTCGTAGCAATCGCGTAAGTAGACGACGTTGTCCTGGCTCACCAGCGGCGGCGCATCGCGCATCAGCGAGTTGAGCAGTTCCCGTTGCGGCCAGACCGCTCGCCGGATGGCGATCAATTCCGTCTTGACGGCGAATACGTGCCGAATCGTTTCCCGATCGGGTCGCTCGAGCACTTCTTCCTCTAAGCTTTCCAGCAATTCTCCGAAATGCTCCAGGAGGGGAAAGCTGTGATCGACCACGGAGTCGATGAGCGCGTACGCAACGTAATCGGCCCCGGAATTGCGGATGCGGCCCTTACCCCGGCGCAGACGTTCGCGCACGCCGTCGAAACAATCGCCGAGACGCTCCTGAAACGTGAGCACGAAATTCTTACCGAGGAACAGGCTGATTTGCTCCGCCTCGAGTTCCGCGGCCACCGTCAGCAGTCGCATCGTCAAGAAAAGATGGTCGCTGAAGTACTCCACCTTCGGCCGTTGATTGACGTTCAACACGTCTTCCAAGGCCAGCCGGTGCAGCGAAAACATTGCGCCGACTTCCTCAACGATTGCCAGATTCCCCAAGCCCGCGACGTCGATCCACACAAAGGAATAATGCGCGCGGAGGGCGCTGATTTCCTCGGTCTTCTCCACCTGCGTTTCCATGAATTCGGCGTCCGAACTCCACGCCATGGCATGGATCGTCGGATGCGGCGCTTCCAAATCCACCGTAAGTTCGCCGGGCACGGTGCCGGGCTTAACGGTGCGACGTTTTTTACCTAGACGGAACCGGGCTTTTGGTTTTCGGCTTAGCATGATTCGCTCCTTCTTAAATCGCTTGCGGCAACCGAGTCAGCGCTTCGGTCACCGAGGGGTCAAAATGAACGTCCACCTGCGGGAAGGCGATCATGATTTTCTCGTCTAGGAACGCAAACCAGATTGCCTCGCGCAGTTCCGCTCGTAACCAGCGCGAGCGCCAGGGATCGGTAATATGCACCCAGACATCGAAATCGACCGACGACGACCCGAATTCGACCATCATCACGTGGGGCTCGGTCTTTTGGGACCGCCAGGGCAGTTCCCGCGCCGTCTTTTCCAGCGTCTGCGTCACGTGGCGCATGTCCGATCCGTAAGTGACGCCCACCCGCACGCCGAGCCGAAAATCGCGGTCGCGCAGCGTGTAATTCTTCACCGTCGATTGCGACAACGTCGAGTTGGGAATGATCAGATCCTCCTCGAGCAACGTACGCGCCGTCGTCGTGCGGATGCCCATGGCCACGATCTTGACGAGTTGTCCCTCCACTTCCAGCACATCGCCGGGTTTGATGGAGCGCTCGACCAGCAAGATGATTCCGGAGACGAAATTCTGCACGATGTTTTGCATGGCAAAGCCGATGGCGATGGCGAAAACCGCGCCGGCGGCAAACAGCGCGTTCATATTGATGCCGATTGTGTTGAGCGCGATGCCCAAACCAAAAAACATGACCAGGTAATGTACCAAACGTCGAATTGAGGCCAGCGTGCCTTCGTTGCCGGCAAAGCTCTTGGCCAGGACGCGGCGCATAGCCCGTTGCACCAGCCACGATAGGCCGAAACTGACCAGGATGATTGCCAGAAACGCCAGAATGGAGTTCGGCGTTACCTCGGACCCCGCCATCGAAAACAGCGGTTTGCTCATACCGGTGCCCGCCCACGCTTTGAATTCCGCCCAGGTCATAGTCCCCTCCTTCAAGGTCCAAATTTTCTGATTTCCCCCATCTGCGGTGAACATCATATCACTTCGATTGGAAACGACGGTCCCGCAATGACGCCTCTAGTGTCATCTGGAACAGCAAAAACTTAACTCCTGATATCTGATTTCGGCAGGAGGCATGCTTAAAATATATTTCGATTACCAAGGTGGCCGATGTTCCGATAACGAGCCGGCTTCGCCGGAACTGCCCGGGCCAACTGCCGCCGCGCCATCGCCTCCGGCGAGCCCTCCTGCTGAACAAACCCCCGCGGTCGCCACTCCCATGCCCGTGGATACCGCGACCCTCGCGTTGACCTTGGAAATCGACAAACTCAAACAGCAAATCGAGGCGTTGCGCCAACACCGTGAAGGACACGCGCCGGATAACATCGGCCCGACCGAATCGCCGGCCGTCTCCTGGCTCGACGAAAAATCCGTCGCCCTTAAAATCAAGGAACTGCAGGAATTCCTGCGCGCCACGCCGACCCCGGCGCCGGGGTGATGAGTCGGGTGTCATCAGCCGGGACATTAAGCTAGTCTGCGCTTTTGCATTTCGCATCAAACGTGGAAATTGCGCGTCGTTGCCGGCGACTTAGTGCGTCGGCCGGGCGACGTCGAAAGGGAGAAAGGCCGAGTGGTGACAACCGAACGAGCCAATGGTTTCGATAACGAACGCTATCTTCAAAAACAAGCCGAAGCCATCGTCACACGAATAGAGAGATTCCGGGGCAGGCTTTACCTGGAATTCGGCGGCAAATTGCTTCGCGATATGCACGCCGCGCGCGTGCTGCCCGGATACGATCCGGATGTGAAAATCAAACTGCTGCAGCGCCTGCACGATGTCGTCGAAATCATTTTCTGCGTTTGCGCCGGCGACATCGAGAAGGGCCGCATTCGCGGCGATTTCGGCCTTACCTACGACGCGGCGTCGCTGCGCACTTTCGACGATCTGGAAGATTTCGGTTTTAATGTTTCGGCCGTGATCGTCAATCGATACCACGGCGAGAAAAGCGCGGCGCGCTTCATTGATTTTCTTAGGTCGCGTGACATCCCTGTGTACACGCAGCCTGAGATTGATGGGTACCCGGCCGACGTCGAAAAAATCGTTAGCGACGAGGGCTACGGCCGCAACCCCTTCATCGAAACCACCAAGCCCTTGGTGATCGTCACCGGCGCCGGCCCGGGAAGCGGTAAAATGGCGACCGGCTTGTCGCAGGTGTACCATCACCAACTGCGCGGCCAAAACGCCGGATTTGCCAAGTTCGAAACCTTCCCCATCTGGAATCTGCCCCTGGAGCACCCGGTCAACTTGGCTTATGAGGCGGCCACGGCGGATCTGAAGGATCGCAACCTCGTCGATCCTTTCCACTTGGAGGCTTACGGGATCGCCGCCGTAAACTACAACCGAGACATCGAGAACTTCAGCATCATGCGTGCGATTATCGCCAGCATTACCTCGAACGGCCTAACGGCGATGGATTACCGTTCCCCGACCGATATGGGCGTAAATATGGCCAAGGAGGGGATCATTAACGACGACGTGGTTCGGGCGGCGGCGACGCGGGAGATCATCCGCCGCTATTTCCGTTACGCCTGGGAGCACAAGCAGGGGCTCGAATCTAGAGACACCGTGGCGATCGTCGAGAAACTGATGCAAAAAGTCGGCGCGAAGGTGACCGATTATCCGCCTGTGCCGGCGGCACGCGAAGCGGCCAAGGAGGCCGCGCGGCGCGAGAAGGGCGATCACGGCGTATATTGCGGCGCGGCGTTGGAGTTGCACGACGGCGAAATCGTCGTGGGCTTGAATTCGTCGCTGATGCACGCCGAAGCGGCCTTGGTCCTAAACGTCATTAAAAAACTAGGCCACATTCCCGCGGAGATCGATTTGTTGCCGCCGCCGATCGTCGAAAACATTTGCCGCCTGAAAACAGACATCCAGGCGCGCAAGACGGCGGGCTTGAATGTTGAAGAGGTCCTGGTCGCCCTGTCCATTGGCGCCGCCTCCAGCCCCACCGCAGCGCATTGCATGCAGAAATTGAGGCTGCTCGCGGGCTGCGACATGCACACGACCCACGTGATCGGCAAGGGTAACGAGAACGGCTTGCGCCAGCTAGGCATCACGGTGACCACCGACGGCCTGCCGGTGTCGCGCGGGTTTTACTATTAGATCACGCCGTTAGGTGTTATTCGACTAATCAGCCGCAGCCACCGCTGCCACCGCCCCCATCATCGTCACCGCCGCCGGGGGAGTCGTTGTTGTCGTCATCATCATTGTCGTCGTCATCGGCGGACGTGTCATTGTCATTGTCATTGTCGTCGTCGTCATCGGCGGCCGAATCATCGTCATCGTTATCATCGTTGTCGTCATTGTCGTCGTTGTCATCGTTATCGTCGTTGTCATCGTTGTCGTCGTTGTCGTCGTTGTCATCGTTGTCGTCGTTGTCATCGTTGTCGTCGTTATCGTCGTTGTCGTCGTTGTCGTCGTTATCGTCGTTGTTGTCGTCGTTATCGTCGTTGTCGTCGTTATCGTCGTTGTCGTCGTTGTCGTCATCGTCATCGACGCCCGGGTCAACAGCGAAAGCTAGGTCACCCCAGCCACTCTGGTCGCCGATCCACGCTCCGGACGGCCAGGACGACTCGAACGTTCCCGCATCCCAGTAGGCAAAATAAACGCCGATGGTTTCCCCCGGCGCACCGGGAAGCTCGCCTCCGGTATAATCAAACCGCGCTTCCCAGCGCACAGTGCTGCCGGTAGCGGTGGCGTCGGCCACGACCGTAGTAGCCGCCCACGAATCGCAGCCGTAAATGTCACGTAGCGCCGGCCCGTACAGCAAGCGAAACTGCACGTTCGCGCTCGGGTTGTATTTCAGGAGAAAATCACCTTCGTCGGTACCGGGGCACTCGCTGGACCAAGCACCGTTATTCTCAGAGTCGAAGCCGAACTGCACCGTGTCGTTGCTGAGCAGTGGAGTTTCGTCTTCGACTTCCCAATTGAAGTAGAGATACTGGCCGTCCGACATAAACTGAACCGTGAAGAGAATATCACCCACACTCGTAATCGAGGGTGCGCCGTCCCATTCGCCGGGGGAAAACACGCCGTCAATCGTCGGCGGCGTATTCGTCCACATGGGTTCGATCACGTCATCATCATCATCATCGTCATCGTCGTTGTCGTCATCGTCGTTGTCATCATCGTCGTCGTCATCGTCGTCATCATCGTCGTCGTCATCGTCATCATCGCCCGCCGTGCAGTCCTGGATCGTGATGTCGAATTCGGGAATGCACAGCGGCGAGGGAAAGGTGTCGATCATGACGTAGTAGGTGCCGGGCGTGAGCGTGGCGCAATCGGTTTGGTACACCGCCGGTGTGAAGCTGTCGTTGAACGCCGTGGCCACGCAGGTCGAATCATCAAAGGGGCAGGCGTCGTCCAGACCAACACCGGACCACCCGCTCTCCTTCGGATCGACAACGACCCGCACTTCCGTCGCCTCCGTCACCTCCAGCGTGTAGATAACTTCCTCGCCGCCGTCGTAATTTCCCAGGCAGGTCTCGGTATAATTGTTCCCGGCGTCGCAGGTCGTTTGGCCGGCGTCGAGGTACGGCAAGTCAGCCGGCACCGCCACGCTATCCGTTGGATTCTCGCAGGTGATATCGCCCGTCGTGTCGTCGTTGTTGTCGTCGTCATCATCATCGTCGTCGCCAGGTGGCACGGGGTAGGTCAGTTCGCCCCACGTGGACGGATCGTAGAAGTCGAACGCCGTGGGCCACTCCGATTGTTCGTCCGCGCCCGCGTCGTAGGCGAGGATGCAAAAGCCGATCGTGTCGCCCGGCCCGCCGTACAACTCACCACCGGTGAAATCGTATTGAGCCTCGAATTGCACGTTGCCCTTCGTCGTGACGCCCACGGCCGATGTAACCAGGTCGGTTGGACCGGCCTCGCACTGATGCAACAAGCCGTCGTAGTAAAACGTGTAGTACGAGTCCACCGCATGGCCTACGACATCCCAAAATTTGTTGTAGTAGTAGCCTTCGGTTGTGCCGGGACACACGCCGGGCCAGGCGCCGTCGTGGTTGTTATCGAAGTAAATGGTCACCTGGTCCTGATCGTTCAGAACGCTGTCGCCGGTGACGTCGTAGGCCATGTAGAGGATTTGGTCGTCGGCCTTGAGGTAGACGGTTACCGGTACGTCGCCGCTGATTTCCAGCACCGTCGCATCCGACCATTCGCCCGCTTGGATGTCACCGTCCAGCGTCGGCGGTGCGTCTGTCCAGTTCGGGGTAACGATCTCGCCGGCCGCTAAAAGCGGCACACAAAGACACAAGACGACTGTAAGAATCAAACACTTCTTCATGGCGGCAACTTTCGATGGAGTTTATGCTTGAGGGAAACATACCTGCCGAGAATGATATCTTCAAGTTAGTGAACGCTTCCGGTGCGCCCCGCTTGCGTGCCGGGCAATTGACCGCCGAAGTGCGGCGTGCACAATGGTCGCGCGAAGAAAACAAGACGTTAGGAACGCCCCCGATGAAATATAAGATGGAGATCCTGAAAACCGCCCTCCGACTATCGGTTCTTATTTTGCTGGTTGGACTCGCGTTTTTCGGTTGCGGCAACGGCAATGATGATGATGACGACGACAGCGACGCCGCGCCGCCTGCGGGCGACGATGACGATAACGACGACGACAACGACAACGACGATGACGACACGGTTGAGCCATCCGCCGAACTCACCCTGCCGCCGTTTCCATATTGGCCCAACGATGTGATCCTGCCCGACGTCGATCACATGGAAACGCTGGCGACCGATTATTGCCGCCATGCCACATCCCCCACGGCCAACGAATTCTTTTTCGGTCAACTGCCTATGCAGGCCTTCGATTTGTGTTTCGAGCCCACGCCGCCGCCCGAGCTTGAGACTCTGATGGGCGACCTGTTCGTGTCGGGGTATTTCGGGGGCGTCTGGCTGAACGAAGCCTTGGGTTTGGGGCTGACGGTGCCTCCAGTACCCGAGTACCCATTTGCTCACCTGCGGCCCGTGTTCGACGCGCTTACTTCCTTCGTTGGCCCGCAGCTTGAAATGGTTGAAGGCGGGTCCGACGACGAAGTGCTTGATACGGCTCAACAGCATATTCGTGCGATACTCATGATCTACGCGTACAATTTGGGTTATGTGAAGCAAATCCTCCGCCACCCGCCGCCGGGCGCGGCCGACTACTCGGAGTGGTTAACCTGCGCCGAGGATCAACTGCTCGCCTGCGAAGGCACCATGATGGACCTCGACTTTCTGCACCGTTACGATGCCGCGCTGGATAGTCTTCGCGATCCGCCTGATTCTCGCTGGGAGTTGATGGCGTCGTGGAGCCGGTCGGCGGAGCGCTTCGTGGCCTCCGGTGAGTTCGTGTGGAGAATGATCGACATCTCCGGTTTGAGCCCCGAGGATTACGAATTGCTCGTGGAACTCAGCTTGAACTTCCTTTTCGCCTCGCGCAGTTCGGTACTGGGCAATATGTCGA
The DNA here is from genome assembly GCA_030765525.1 of Candidatus Lernaella stagnicola. NCBI lineage: Bacteria > Candidatus Lernaellota > Candidatus Lernaellaia > Candidatus Lernaellales > Candidatus Lernaellaceae > Candidatus Lernaella > Candidatus Lernaella stagnicola. The sequence goes on along the minus strand of JAVCCK010000002.1, from coordinate 11,259 downwards.
CCTGGGCCGACGAGGATGCCGCCGAGGGCCGGTATTCGCTGCGTATCGACGCCGGGATGATCCTGTGGGCCGGATCCTACTTCATGGGCTTGGCCGGTGGCACAGACGAATTGCCGGAACTTGTCTGTCCGGAGTAAGACCGGCGACCAGCTCAAACCGCGCGGCGATTCCCACAAAGTCGTCCGGGCCGTAAAGACCGTGTCGCAAAAAGATCTTGTGCGTTGACCCACGCTCGGATACTATACACGGCGATTCATTGGCGGGGATAGAATACTTATATGTTTATTTCTCGAAGGTTCAGATGCGGCGCATGAGTGGAATGCCGTGATGATGAAAACGGGTCGACCCATACCGTGGATTCTTGTGCTGTGCTTCGTGTTGCTTCCTGTCACGGCGCACGCGGAGAAGAGCTACGTCTTCGCTTCCGGGCCGGCGCAATGCACGTACTTCCGCCTCGGGGAATTCGCAGCGTCGCGCGATTATACCGGCTTCTCGATTCACAACCTCGCGTCGGCCGGTTCGGTCTCGAACCTGGATCTGTTGATGTCGGGCAAGGCGCAGTTCGCCCTGACGCAGCAGGATGTACTTAGCTCGTTTCTACACAAGAACGGCTTCACCAAGAAAGATTCCCCGCTCAAGGTCGTCGGAGCGGCGTATTACGAATATCTGCACATTCTCGTGCGCACGCCGCTGCGAATCGAAAATCACCGTGATTTTCGCGGTATGCGTGTGTGGTTGGGGGCGGCCAACAGCGGCACGCATTTCACTGCCCGCCGGTTTCTTGACGTCTCGGGCATCCCGCTTCCATCGATGCAGATCATGGACGACAAAGACCTCTGCGAATTAACCCAGACTGCCGGTGCTAAGAAGTCTTCGAGTAAAGTCCCAAAATTCGACGATATCCCTTCGCTTTTTCGGCGCGACCAACTCGACGTGGCCATGCTGGTGGTCAGCGCGGGCGCCGAGGCTATCAAAAAGGCATGGTGCAGCGGCGACGTGCAATTTTTCGAAATTCAGTACGAATTGTTGCGCAACTTGACCATAGAGGGTGGCGGCGCGGCGACGCAGCATCAAACCTTTGTCGGCGAAATCCCGGCTGGTGCGTACTCTTGCCCCGGCTCCGTCGTTGTCGATAACCGACCTTTCGCGACCATCGTTGTGCCCGCCCTGCTGGTGACCAAGGCCGACGCGGATCCGCTTATCGTGCAATCGGTGTGGCAGGCCGTGCAAGCAGGCGCCGCGAAGTTGGAAAAGGACCACGAGTTGCTGCCGCCGGAAACCGGTTCGCCGCTGCGTCTGGCGACCTCGGGGCTTCCCCTGTGGCGGGAAATCGAAGAGCCGGCGAAGGGTCGCCGGTGGACGTGGCTGGTCAGCCCCTTCATCGTGCTCGTTATATTGCTGGCGATGCTGATTGTGGTGCGCCGAAAACGGCGTCAGATCCAGCGCTTCTTTCGCAATAACCGTGCGATATCCGTGTTCATGACGATGGTGTGCATCGTCTTGGTTTCCGTACTGGGAACCTACCTTTTCGAGCATAATGTCAACAAACACTTCTCGAATCCGGCTGAGGCCTTTTGGTCCGTTCTCATCTACTTCACCAGTGGGATGGAGGATCGGGTCCTATACACAACCGGCGGGAAGCTTTTCGCGATCATTGCCTTGTTGATGGGTCCGGCCATGGTCGCCGTGTTGACCGGTTACGTGGCGTCCCGACTGGTGATCAACTTTATGGAGAGCAAAATGCCGCACCGACTTACCGACCATTTTCTGATCTTGAATTGGAACCCGCGCGCGGTTCACATTATCAAGCAGCTCAAAAACGAAGCCCTGCACATGGAGTCGACGATCATCGTCGTCTCCGACGACACCGAACTGAACTTTAAGAATCTGGAAGCACAGCAAAAAGAGGCCGAACGCAGGGAAAAAGCAGGCGATCGGCTCTTCGAGGACGTGTATTTCAGCGCCGGAGATCCCACCGATTCGCGGGCACTGATCAACGCCAACATTCAAGACGCCCGCGGCGTATTGGTCCTGGCCGACCGCGCCCTTGAAGATCGGGCCGATGAAAAATCCATCCGCACGCTTTTCGCCATCCAACGCACGCTGGCCGAAATCGGCAACGGCCACTCGGCGCACGTCGTGGTCGAACTGGTGAACCTGGAAAACAACGTTGTCGTCGACGAGATGGCCAAGACCTTCCCCGGCACGCTCGAAGCGGTCGCCAGTACGCATATCCGCACCATGTTGATTTCCCAATCGCTTCTGCAGGAGGGCATCGTGTCCTTCTATCGGGACCTGCTCGAGGTGACGATGGACTCCAACGAGGTGCACTCCATTGTGATTCCCAAGTCGGCTGCGGGGTGGAATTTTCCCGAATACGCCAGCCGCGTTTTGGCCCACCGCATTGACGTGCCGCTGATCCCCGTGGCGCTGATCCGCCGCATCGACGGCAGGCACCAACTCTACACAAACCCCAAGCCCGGTTCACCGGGATACGTTTTGGAAGAGGGCGACAAACTCCTGGTCGTCTCCTACGAGGCACCCGAGGCGCAAGACTTGCCCGATGTCCAACCGCTCGAAAACTGACACAAACGGCGTCCGCGCCGCCGCAAAAAAGTGACGGCACGGTCTCATGTTATGCCTCGAGAGCGTCTAATTTTCGCTAATCGGTGACCAAATGACACGTTTTGGCGAGGCAAATCCGCGTGGCATTCACGTGAGAAAAGTGTTAAGAACACGATTGGGCCGGGAGCGGGGAGGCCCCAAAAACCAGAGTGAAAAATGAAGCATGTGACACGATTTTGCATAATGTTGGCAGTTCTCCTAATCGCCGGGCAGGCGTTGGCAGTATTCAATCAAGGCCATCGTGGCACCGGCACGAACATGGTCGGCAATCCGTTTCCCGAAAATACGATTCCGAGCTTTTTGCAGGCCTTCGCCGAGGGTGCGGACATGGTCGAATTGGACTGCACACTCTCGGCCGACGACGAAGTGGTCGTCATCCACGACGATAGCCTCGATCGCACTACCGATTGCAGTGGGGCTGTGTACGATTGGGATCTGGTCGACATCAAAACGTGCGACGCCGCGGTCGGTACACCGCTGCAGGGGACCGGCGTGGAAGTGCCCACGCTCGCCGAGGTTTTTGCGGCGCTTGATGCGGCGAAATACACGGGCGAAGTGAACGTCGAGATCAAAGGAAGCCTGGTCGGCGTGGTCGGCGCCGCGCACCTGGCGGAGCGGGTTACCGACGAGATTTTGCTGGCCGGTTGGGAAGATCGGATCATTTTCTCCTGTTTTTCCGCGTCGGTTCTCGATGAAGTCGAACTGATCGATTCGGCGTGGATCACCGCGTATCTCACCAGCGAGGTCAACGTCAACGCGCAGGCCGATTTGGCCTACGAACACGGCTTCGACGGCCTGCACCCCTACTTTGCGCAGACCTTCGCGCCGCAGGTGGACTACGCGCACGGCCTCGGCCTTTTCGTCAATGTGTGGACCCTGGATGTGCCCGCCTTGATGCAGTCGATGATCAACCGCGGCGTCGACGGCATCATCACCAACGACCCGGAAAAGCTCGCGCCCCTGCTCGATGACGATGACGACGACACGACCGACGACGACACGACGGACGACGACACGACGGACGACGACACGACCGACGACGACACGACCGACGACGACACCGCCACCGACGATGACGATGACGACACGACCGACGACGACACCGCCACCGATGACGACGATGACGACGATGACGATAACGACGATGATGATGACGACAACGACGATGACGATGACGATAACGACAGCGGTTGCGGCTGCTAAGTGTAGACTTGCAGGCGGATCGCCGGATTGATACGTAAACCTGATTTCAGATTTTGCGAATAAAAAGCAACCGTTTCTCGCCAAGCGCGACCTTCTCGTCTTCAGGCTAAGGAGCCAAAAAGCCAACCGGTGCAAGAACGCGAATTGAGACGCGTGAATCGTTTGTGCGAAACGGATGCGTGGTCGAGGGAAAGCGGCGGGCGAATCTTGGATTGTCCAATATCGGCGGCCATCTCATTGACTTACGTCTGTTATTCTGCTTTTTTATAAGCAGTCCGATAGAAGCAATAAAGAATTCAACTTAGAGAAACAACGCATTGATGATCCGCGTCTTATCGGTCATTTCCCACATCATTGTTACCGCCGGAGGAATGCTATGAAGCAGTGCCTGTCTCCAATCATGTTCGCTTTAGCGATGATCGTTTTTTTCATCTTGGCTGTTTCGCTGCAACCCTTCAGGGGCGAGGCCGGTGCTGAAGAAATCCTCAATGATTTCGACTTCGCCGAAACCACTGATGACGACACTTGCTTGGATATGGCGGGTATCGATGTCTCAGCCGACGACGAAGAACTCGGGCAATTCAGCGAATACGATCCCGAGACCGGCCGAACATGCTACTTGGACGATATAGCGAAAACAGCGTACGTCTATTATGGCTTTCCCGATGAGAATTTCGGCGACGAGCCGATTCTATCCGTCGGCTGGAATTTCGATTCCGGCCTCCAGGCCAGGTACAGGGCGCATTCACTGATCGGATTTCCCGGATGCCCGTCGGGTCTCTTACAGACAGCAACGCTGCACTATTATGTCAGTTTTCTTTCTCTGTTCGGCATGTCATCGGATCAACACACGATCAAGTTCCGCCTGTTGGAAGACTCCTGGACCGAGGGTGGCGTCACCTGGAACAATCGCCCGAGCGCAAATGATGAAGTGGCGGCTTACGACAGTTGGCTTACCTACGACGACGATGACGTATGGGAAACTGTCAATTTGCTGGACGTGCTATTGAAAATATGTGACGAGGAGTATCCGAACAACGGAATCATAATTACGTCGGACAATTTGGCCAATCCGGAAGAAATCACGTTTCTTACGGAGGACTACGATCCCGAGTATGAACTGTATATGAATATTTGCTATTGCTCAGATTGCCGCATCAGGCCGTTTCCCGGCGCCGCCGCGCAATGCTATTTGGATGGCGAACTGAATCCCAACAACGATTGCCAGGCTTGCCGGCTGCCGACTCGCCAGGATTGGACGGATCTCGACGGCGACACTTGCGACGATGGCCTGTTCTGCACCGTGGACGACTATTGCGACGACGGAACGTGCACCAGCGACACCCAGCGGTGGTGCGAGCAGGACGGCTTGTGGTGCAACGGCGACGAGCTTTGCGATGAAGACAATGACGAATGCGGCCACCAAAACGCGCCCGATTGTTCCGACGACGGCGTTTGGTGCAATGGCGAAGAGTTCTGCGATGAAGAAAACGACGAGTGCAGCGTGCAGAATGTGCCGGACTGCTCCGACGACGGCATTTGGTGCAACGGCGAAGAATTCTGCGACGAAGATAACGATCAATGCAGCGCGCAAAACGTGCCGGACTGCTCCGACGACGGTGTCTGGTGCAACGGCGAAGAATTTTGCGACGAAGACAACGACGAGTGCAGCGTGCAGAATGTGCCGGACTGTTCCGACGACGGCGTCTGGTGCAACGGCGACGAATTCTGCGATGAAGACAACGACGCCTGCGATTCCACAGGCAACCCGTGCCCCGACGACGGTGTCTGGTGCAACGGCGAGGAAATGTGCAGCGAAGACAACGACCGCTGCGTAAACTTCAATGTCCCCGCCTGTTCCGACGACGGTTTCTGGTGCAATGGCGACGAGTTCTGCGATGAAGACAACGACGAGTGCAGCCACCAGAACGTGCCCGACTGTTCCGAAGACGGTGCCTGGTGCAACGGCGACGAATTCTGCGACGAAGATGACAATCAATGCGCGTCGACCGGCGACCCGTGCGATGAGGACGAAACCTGCGACGAAGAGAGCGACGAATGCCTACCCGCGGCTGACGACGACGATGACGACACTGCCGACGACGATGATGATGACGACGACGATAATGATGACGACGACGATGACGATGACGACGCCGATGATGACAGCGGTTGCGGCTGCTGACGACCGGAGCCCACGGCCGATAGCGAACCGTTCGTTAACCTGTTGTCAGGTTTCATTAATGAATGATAAGCTTCCCTAATTGAGCCGGGTGGTGCCGGCCAAGGAATCAATATTTCTGAATCTCGTTGGCAGCGCGAATTGCATTTCACCGTGCATAACATTCGGGCTTTCAGCAGTTGATTCGGCCGATGAAGGGCACGGGCATGGAGACGAGTAACCAAAATGTTGGATCAAACAAGCTCGAGATATACGCGCCCAAACATAATTTGATGAAGCCTCTGGAGGACGATGCTTTTTATGTTCAAATGCTCGATTGGGTGGCCCTTCGCAAAAAGGTCGAAAAGAAAAGTAATTTGTTCCACGTATTGTCGTTACTAGGAAATGTATTTATTGCACTTTGCGCGTCTTTTCTTGTCGCGGGGTTCATGAACTCTCCGAAAGATCCCACGCGCCCGTATTGCTTTCTCGCATCAGGAACCTTTCTTCTCTTGGCGCTCGGGGCTCTTATCTATTCTTGGGATAAACGCTGGCCAGCTCGAAAAGAAGCATTGGAAATGATGGACCAGATTTTCCGCAGGGGGGCAGGAGGCGGGGGCAATCGCGCACCCGACGAAACAACCGGCGCGCTCGAACGCTTGAAGGTTGAGGAAGAGGATGGCGGAGACGGTGTTGCTCGGGGAGCAAGCGTTACGACCGTTGAGAACGATGAACATTTGGATCGCGAGCTGGACGACGAAGAACGAGATATCACGTTCAACTGGACCAGTATTGAAAGTTGGGTCGACGAGGACGAATTAGGCGAGATCGTCGAGCACGAGGGGGAGCCGGTGATCAAAGTGAGGGCAAAGAAAAACGATGACGGCTCATGGACGAATTGCTCCGTTTTTCGGAAGCTCGGAACGATCTCGTCGGGCGGAAGAGTGCGCGCGGAAGTCGAATTTATTGCGGCATCCGGCGCGTATGGCCAATTGCTTCTTGGCAGTCCAGGTGATGATCATTTCAATGAGGATACGAAGATCGGAGCCGGCGTTTGGCGGAAAATTGAAGTGACTGTCGAATACGAATGCGACGCATTGTGCGTTATTCATCTGTACGGCAACCGCGCGGCGCCGCCGGCGGAGAGGGAAGGCACCTTCGTGTTGTACCGGAACCTGCGGATATTCATACAGGAGCCGGGACTGTAGGATTCAATAAAGATTAGATGTCAGGCTAGTTCGGCCATCGCGATTCGAAGCGAAGCGACGATTTCTTCCCGGGCTACTTTTTTCCAAAACTCTCCGCCCTTGTAGAGCAAAAAGCCGTCGCGGGCGGCGATGACGCCGATGTCGGCCTCGCGCGACTCGCCGGGGCCGTTGACGCTGCAGCCCATCACGGCGATGTGCAGGTGGCTCTCGGACGCGCCGAACTCGGCCTCAATTTCATCGATGATTTCCTCGATCGGCTGCTCCAAGCGCCCGCAATTCGGGCACGACGTAATGTTAATGCCGCGCTGCCGAAGCTCCAGGCTCTTGAGAATGTCCCAACCCACGCGCACCTCGGGCAGGGGGTCGCCAGTAAGCGAAACGCGGATCGTGTCGCCGATGCCCTCGAAAAGCAGAATGCCGAGGCCGACCGCGCTGCGCACGGTGCCGGTTTGCAGGGTTCCCGCTTCGGTGACGCCCAGGTGCAGCGGGATGTCGGTTTGCGTGGCGAACAAGCGGTTGGCTTCGACGGTACGGGCCACGTCGGACGCCTTCAGGCTGACTTTGATGTCATGGAAACCCAAGTCCTCCAGCAGCTTCACGTTGTCCATGGCCGACTCGAACATCGCCGCCGCCGTCGCGCCGCCGTACTTTTCCAACAAACGCTTTTCGAGGCTGCCCGCGTTGATGCCGATGCGAATCGGCACGCCGCGTTCGGCCGCGGCTTGCACCACGGCTTCGATCCGTTCGCGCTTGATGTTGCCCGGATTGATGCGCAGCATCGCCACGCCCGCTTCCAGGCTTGCCAGGGCCAGGCGGTAATCGAAATGGATATCGGCCACGACGGGAGCGCTGGTGCGCGAGACGATCTCGGTCAGGGCGTCGGCCGCCTCGGCGTCGGGAACCGCTAGGCGCACGATCTCGGCCCCCGCGCCTTGCAGGGCGTTGATTTGCGCGATCGTCGCTTCGGCATCGCGGGTATCGGTGTTGGTCATCGATTGGACAACGATCGGCGCGTCGCCGCCGATTTTCACGCCGCCGACGTCGATTTGCCGCGTTTTCCGTCGCTCTTTCATGCGTCTTCTCCGGACGATGTGAGGCCCAGGGCCTTGATTTTTCGGTGTAAGTTCGTGCGTTCCAGGCCGATATGTTCGGCGGTTTTGGTCACGTTGCCGGCTTGTTTCTCCAGCTTGCGTTTTAGGAATTCGCGTTCGAAACCCGCGCGGGCTTCGCGGAAATCTTCAATCTCGAACATCGCTTCGTGTTCATCGCGCCGGCCGGGTTGAAGCTTGATGGCCTGCACGACCTGTTCGCGTGTTACTTCGTCGGCGCGCGTCATGATGACCAGGCGCTCGATGATGTTTTTGAGTTCCCGCACGTTGCCCGGCCAGTCGTATTCGCTCAGGTACGCGGTGGCGTCATCGGCAAATCGACGCGACGGAAGGCCCGAGCGCTCACAGAAAGCTTTGCTGAAAAAGCCGACGAATAGCGCGATATCCGCCCGGCGTTCACGCAGCGGCGGCACGTGCAGGGGGATGACGTTGAGGCGGTAGTAAAGGTCTTCGCGAAAGCGCCCGGCGGCGATTTCCTCCAGCAGGTCTTTGTTCGTGGCGGCAATGACACGCACGTCGACGGGAATCAGTTCGCTGCCGCCCACGCGCTCGAAACGCTGTTCCTGCAACACGCGCAGCACCTTGGCCTGCGTTTTCAGGCTCATGTCGGCGATTTCGTCCAGGAATATCGCCCCGCCGTCGGCCAAGTCAAATTTCCCGCGACGCCGATCCGTGGCACCGGTGAAAGCGCCTTTTTCGTGGCCGAAGAGTTCGGACTCGATCAGTTCGTCGGGAATCGCGGCGCAGTTGACTTCAATGAAGGGTTTCTTGGCGCGCCGGGAGCTCATGTGAATTTGCCGCGCCACCAATTCCTTACCCGTGCCGTTTTCGCCGGTGACGAGCACCCAGCCGTCGGTGGGGGCGGCCAGTTCGATTTGCTCGCGCAATTTCAGGATCGCGGGGTGACGGCCGATCATCTCGAATTTGGCTTCGATGTTTTCCTTGAGGTGGACGTTTTCCTCCTCGAGGCGGATCAGCTTCATCACGCGGTTGACGGCCAGGATCGTCTGCGGCAACGAAAGCGGCTTTTCGATAAAATCGTAAGCGCCCATTTTGATTGCTTTCACGGCGGTTTCGACGCTGCCGTGACCGCTGATCATGATGACCTGCAACTCCGGATCCCGTTTCTTGATGCGCGCCAGGGTTTCCATGCCGTCGATGCCGGGCATCCAGATGTCGAGCATCACCAGGTCCGGCCGTTCGGCGGCGATCGCCCTCAGCGCCTCCTCGCCGGAACCGACGGTTTTGACCTCGTAGCCCTCGTCCTCGAGGATGCCGCCGAGAGTCTCGCGGATATCGGGCTCGTCGTCGACGATCAGAATGCGTCGCTCCATGGTCACCTCCGAATGCGGCGCGATTGTAGCATAAATGCAACACCTATTGTGAGTGTCGTTTGAATGTTTTCTCCCCGCATGGAAGTCGTTTTCGTGGCTTGACGAGGGTGGGGTCGCCCCTTACAAGGGAGGATACTTTCGTATCCCCAGGAGGCAATCGTGAAACGTACCATCGTTGCGCCGCTTGTTTTGTTTGTTGTCATGTTTTTCGCCGTCACCGCGCAGGCGGAATATGGCGAGTGGGAGTACTTGTACGGACTCCAGCCGCCGGGCTTCAGCAACGCTTCGTTTCTAAACCTCAGCGTGGGCGATTACGATCACCTCTACACCGTCGGCATACACCAAACGAGTTTCGACAAGATCGTCTACGGCTGGTCGAGCGACACCGGCGGCACGTCGTGGAACCCGACCGTGGTGATGGAATACGACGGCTCGATGTGCGACATGATGAAAATGTTCACCATCATCATCGCCGTGGAAAGTCTAGGACCTGACGTGGGCGTGTTCGGCGGCTTCGGCATTCCGGAAGACTGCTACGAAAACATGCCCGAGCCGTGGTGCATGTTCGTGTGCATGCTCACGCTCTCTCCCGTGATTTACGTGACCGACGACGGCGGTGCGACCGTCCGGCAGGCCAAAGTGCCCTTCGGTTTCGGCAAGGCGGTGGTCGCCATGGATCGCGCGGGCGACGATGTGCTGATGGCCGTGGGTGGTGACGATTTGATTATGCGCAGCACCGACGGCGGCGAGACGTGGGTGGATATTCCGACGCTGCCCGGACAAGGCTTTTCGTACGGCGACGCGGATTTCATCGACGACATCGTCGGCTACGTGACGACGGGCGAAAGCGAGCCGGAACCCGAACGCGCAAAGGACATGACCGACCAGCAGTGGGCGCAGGCGATTTATGACCACCGTTTGAACGAAGCGCGGTGGCTGCACGATCCGGAATACCGCAGCGAAGTGCGGCGTCGCTACACCCGCGACGGTGTGCCGAACGACAAGGGCATGAACGGGCGCATTTTCAAGACCGAAGACGGCGGCAACTCCTGGGAGCAGGTGATGTTTTCCTACAACGAGGCGTTCAGCCAGATTCAGATGATCAACGAAGAGGAAGGTTGGGTCTGGTCCAATCCGCTGGAGGGTATGTCGCCCTCGTTCCGCATTTACCGCACGACGGACGGCGGCGAAAACTGGGTCGACTACACCGATCGCTTGCCCTTCGAGGATCTGGGCGGCATGGCGTTCGGTTTGATGTCTTTCGGCTTCAACCCGAGCGGTACGACCGGGTTTCTCGGCGGCGGCGGCCAGCGGGTTATCAACTTCCAGTCGGTGCTCTTCTACACGGCCGACCGCGGCGAGACCTGGCACGTTGACCAGGATCTGTTCTCGTGGGGGCACCCCATGGTGTCCTTCGGCTGGGTGGATGACAAAGTCGCCTACCAAGCCGGCGGCGATTTGAGCACGTATCGCTACACCCAAAGCAACGTGCCGCCGATCGCCGACGCGGGCGAGGATCAGGACGGCTACACGCAGCAGATTTCGCAGCTCGACGGCTCGGGGTCATACGATCCTGACGGCGACGAGATTACCTATCTTTGGAGCCAGGAGGACGGTCC
>JAVCCK010000001.1 GCA_030765525.1 Candidatus Lernaella stagnicola | reverse complement strand
CCCAGCGAAACGCTTCCGGCCGCGGCAACCAGCGAACGTTCGGTTTCGAAGGTCATCAGGTCGACGCTGAAATCGGGCGCGCCGCCGCCATCGAGGGCGAAGTGCAACAGGCTCTCATCGTTGAGTTGAACGGCGACCCACGCCTCGTTTGTCGTGTCGGACAAGCTCACACTTTCGGCAATCCCGCCCGGTAATTCGTGGTGCCAGACGACACACGGGTCATCATCATCGTCGTTGTCGTCATCGTCATCGTCGTCATTGTTGTCATTGTCGTCGTCGTCATTATCATCGTCGTCATCGTCCCCGGCGGTGTCGTCATCATCGTTGTCGTTGTCATCATCGTCATCGTCGCAAGCTGCAAAGGTGATCGCGAACATGAAAACCGGTAACGCAATTATCGCCACCAATTGAAATCGAGTTGCATTCATCGTTCAGACTTTCATCAGTCTGTTTTCGTCCAGTACTCCCAGCCGTCGTCCGGTAACGGAAAACCCAAACCACCTGAGCTATGCATCACCACAGGCGATTCATTGTACCCACTGATACGGCTGTATTGAAACTGCATCTCGCCAGATGCTACGTAAAAAAAGCCGATCCATTCATTAACTTCTTTACCCGCGTCAAGTTCTACTGGATCAAATGCGACCTCCAATTGGCCAATGTCCATGGTCTGCTCATCCACATATTCGACTCGCAGTGGAAGCGCGTAATAGTAAGTGATTCCAGAATTGGGATCATATGCTTCTGGCCAATACCAGTCTCCGTCGGGATCGCAAGTGACTTCGCGGAGACGTTCGTTGCCGTCTTCGTATTCGCCTACGTAATACTCCAAGATTTCGAGGGCGACCTGCCGGTTCTTCTCCGAGGCGTTTTCCGGTATGCACTCGGCGGGCGAGACCGGCGTATCGTCATTGTTGTCATCGTTATCATCGTTGTCGTCGTCATCATCGTCATCGTCGCAAGCCGAGGAAAAAACAGCGCCGACAAATACCGCAAACAACGCTAAAAGGACCAAAAGATATTTCATACTTTTCATTACCAACTCCCGCATTACTTAGTCTAAAGTAACGCTCACCGTTTCGATTAATCCGTTTTCGATCACACTATACTGACCGATAAGTACCGGCGTGTAGTTATCTTGGCCTTCCCGGCTTTCCGCCTCATTGTAGACCATGAAGAAATTTTCCGAATGTGGCTCCCGCTCGCCGCATCTTTCTCGAATGACTGACTTGAGTTTTTCTTCGGCTTCGTCGTAGCCGGTTAAAACAACGGTTGTTCCCGAATCTTCCGTGATTGGTCTCCACTTGATGTCCGCTCTCCAAAGCTCGCCGTGAGCGTTGAAGAAGAACTTAGCGCCCCCGCCGAATACTTCCAAATCTCCAAGATGCCTTTTACACGATACGGCGAAACCGGCCACCTTGGGCAAACCAACGTCGTTGCCTTCGGCGTCCTCTAGCTGGGTCATGATTTTTCGAACGAACACCTCACCGACCTCCTCGCCGTTTACGCCAAGAGAAACGGCAAGAGAAACGGCTTTTTCGCGAATTTCGCTGTCCGATAAAGAAATTCCATCCTTCTCCAGTTCAGGCCGTGCAACGTTTTTTGCTACGAAAATCATATGTCCTGAAGGCTGCGCACGCCGCACAGTCCCTTCGGATGTTTCGAGGCGTACCCAATACCTGATTTCCTTCATTTCCGCCTCGCTGATAGATAGACCCAAGGCCGAAGCATCTTCCCTCAGCCGATCGGTCACATCCTCAAGCTGTGCAATCTCGAATTTCGACGCCGCTTGCCCAAGTGTCGCATCTTGCGCCTTTGCACTAATTGAAACCATAACCACACATAATAGCACGCTAAAAATAACTATTTTTGTTCTCATTGTAATGTCCTTCCCGCATTTAACTAATCGTCGATAACGCCCGCGCCTTTGCCGTGACAACCGCTTATATATAATCTTTTATACAATGTTGGATCCTCAACGTCGGTCCACGATGCCCGATTCCCGTATGTTTCATACTGAAGCCGCGAAAGCATGTAACTCTGGTATTCCCCAGCCGTATACGCGACGGGACAACGGTCGTAGAGAATATATATTCCCTCTGCTACCTTGACTCTGAAAACGTTTTCCGCCCACAATGCGATCCACTCATACGCTACGGAATCACTTTGCGCGTCCTCCGCGAATGCTTCGTATTCGCTGTGCATGTTTAGATCGGCTTCTCCATGATACCCAGTAATTAGATGTACCCCGTTAAAAACGGGGCGCCACGTGTTTTTATGGGAGTCATCACCGGTTGTCATGGAGTGGCAGCTATGCATATGCAGAAATTCCAAGTCGGACGTGACGCCACAACGTGTCCCGCCGAGATGCATATCGTACCTCGGCCAAACAAAACAGTCGTCGTCTCGAAACCGATTACCGGAAAAGCGAAAACTCGTTGTTCCAGACTGAGTGCGCGTAATACCATGACCTTCTATAATACCAATGTCGAAAGGTTCGAGGTTCGCATCGTCGCGGCCATAGCTTTTTAGGACACAGTCAGACATCGTCCGCTTGACGTGATAACTTGAATCGTTGAAGTCCGTAACGTCCCAGTTAGCGTCCTCCATCGCATCCATGTATCCCTGAAATGTATATGTGTGGTCGGCTGTGTTTGCCAAGCTACATTCATCGACGGCATAACTAACAAGGAAAAGCATGACATCATTGTCGGCGAGCGCAGCGGAAACGAAAACTAACCCCACAACTACCAAAGCCACTAACAAAAACCTTTTGCTCATCGAAGTTCTCCTCAAAATGTTCGTAAAGTAAGCAACATTACACAAGCGTTCAAAGAACAGTATCGTCTGCTAGCTGCAATAGTGCTATAAGAATAATTTCAATTCAAGAGAAAAAAAAAGAAAGAATAGTTTTAGGCGACATAAAGGAAGACTTCATGTTTGAGGAGTAGAAACCGATTGTTTTGCGGGCGTAGCGGAGCGAGTAACTCAGCGCACCAAATACTGCGCGTCCAGCATATACACGTCGCCGCCGCTGCCGATGTCGTTGGCGTGGACGGCTTTGCCGCCGACGATGATGTACCGCCCGTCTTCGCTGAGGTCGACGTCGAACGGCGAACCGGGCGTGTCCAGGCCTCCCAGCAGGTTCATTTGCCGGTCGAAAACCTGCAATTCGGGGTGGTCGTTGGTTTCCAGGCCCCAGGTGACGGCCACGAGAACCGATCCGTCTTGCGATGCTTGCGAGCGCCACGGCGCATCCTGGAATTCTCCGGCGCCGGTGGTGGTGTAGCGGCCGAGTTCGGAACCGTTGGTGAGGTCTACCGCGCGATAGGTCACATCGCGGTCGTTGCTGTAATTGCGACTGACGGCAAACAGCGTTTCGCCATCGCCCGACAACGCCAGTCCGTTGCCGTACCATTGCGTTGCCTCGGCTTCGCTCCAGGCCAATTCCCACCCCTTGGCGGTTTCCACATATGCCGCCGCGTCGAATCCGCCGGCGGTCACTGCGTTGCCGTCACGCGAGATCCCGTGCCGGCCGCCGGAGCCGCTCACCGCAAAGGAAAAGAGCTCTGAAAGATTCGAGATATCGATAACGCTTGCCGTCGCGCCTTCGGTGAACACGGCGCGTGCGCCGTCATCGGAAAGCTCTACCGTGCTGATGTTGGCAGTTTGTTCCAGCCGACGTAATTCGACGCCCGTCCCGCCGTCGAGTACGACAAGCAACGTCGTTTCGGCCTCGGGATCGCGGGCCCCGGCCACGACCACCGAACCGTCGGCGGCCACGTCGAGCGCGCCGCTAAGCATCGTGAAGCCTTCGTCGAAATCGTAGGTCCACAATGCCGTGTCGCCGTTTGTGGAGTTGAACGCCGTGGCAAACACATCGTCGCCCGTGCTTTGAATCACGGCCACACCCAGCGAAACGCTTCCGGCCGCGGCAACCAGCGAACGTTCGGTTTCGAAGGTCATCAGGTCGACGCTGAAATCGGGCGCGCCGCCGCCATCGAGGGCGAAGTGCAACAGGCTCTCATCGTTGAGTT